>NZ_DASXVH010000079.1:0-45520 GCF_036504375.1 Novimethylophilus sp. | reverse complement strand
TTGGGCACCCTAAACCGTTGCCAAGAAAAGTTTGGTCGAGTGCGCATAACTGGTATTTGGATTTGATCGATAACTTCGGTTTGATTTCAGTATTACCAATTTTGTTTTTGACGGGTTATACAACATATCTGCTATGCCATTATGGGGAAAAATTGCCGAGCGAAACGCTATGGCTTGGCGCTATCGTTTTTTACCTGGTCGTGGTGGACAGCAACTTCAAGGTAACCTTGCGTCAACCATACCCTGGCATTTTTGCGTTTTTCTTATGGGGAATGCTTTTGTCGAAACTGACTATAAAGCGAACCGAAGAGATAGCTACTTGCTAGCATGAATGTATGCAAGAGTATCTTAAGCTTGATCGCATATTAATAAGTTTAGCTGGAGTATTTGGTGCCGCATTGATGTGGCTGTTGAGTTTTAAGATCGTAGCTACATGGCTGGGGCCAGAAGGTGTAGGGCTTTTTTCCCAATTTAGGCAAATCGTTCAGGCAGCAACGATTGGTGCGACATTTGGTGGGACCAATGCGGTTGTACAGGGGCTTGCTGAAAAGAGCGATGACATTCAACGCCGTCACTTCAGGGGTATTGCGAGTCGCATGATCGGGCTGACTGGATTGCTGCTGGCTTTGTCTATTTTTATTTTCGCAGAACCACTCACCCGATTTTCTTTATCGTCGATTGATTCTGATGCTGTTTCAGCAGTCCGTTGGCTCAGCTTGGTTGTTTTGTTGAGCGTTGCGGGAGCCTACTCAATCGCTGTTTTGAATGGTTACCGATCTTTTCATTTTCTGTCAGTTTCACAATTAGCTGGCCCCCTTGCACTGGTAATCATGTTAGGCGCATTTTATTTTTTTGAAGTGTCTTACCGCCCGCAAATTTTGGTATGGTCATTTGGGCTTTGCTTCGGCGTGACTTTTCTGTGCGGTGCATGGGGTATGTCGCGATTTCCCAAAAGCTCTCTTGAGCTGGTTGCCGGAATCTTGTACTTGTCTGAAGCAAGGTCATTCTTGAAGTTTGCACTCTCTACAATGGTGGCGGCTCTGTCTGCAACTGTCGCGATGTTGCTGATTCGTTCGTGGATTATCGGTGAACGGGGTCTTGCCTTTTCGGGCTTATTCGATGTCGGATGGACGCTGACTTTCAATTATGTGACGCTATTTCTCACGGCATGCAATACAATTTATTTGCCCTTGTTAACGGCTGCCGGGAGTGATGAAGAGCGGCGGTTATGTGTTCTTAAAACTGCATACCTGGTTCTGTTAGGATGCGTGTTAGTCTGTTATTTCCTAGCGGTATTCAAGATGCCGGTCATTCATTTGCTGTATAGCCAGAAGTTTGAATTGGCTGGAAATGTGTTGGTGATCCTGTCGATTGCAGTAATTTTTCGTGGTGTTTCCTGGGTATATGGCACGATGATCCTTGCAACCAGGGATGCGCGAGTACTGCTTGTGTCCGACCTGGGGTTGAATGCAGTTTTATTGGTTATGATCTGGGTTAGCTTGCAGAAATACGCCTCACTGGAGTCTCTGGGTTGGGCATTCGTGCTTTCCAATTTAATTTATTTGGTTTTTGTTGTGGAGTATGCACGGTACAAAAATAGATTGATGTTAAGGCGTGAGATATGGCCTTTGATTATTATTGCCGTATTACCTCTATTTTTGATGGAGATGAAATACCAGGATTCGCATTTGGTTCATGGGGTTGTCCCGATGTTATTCCTCATTGCTGGACTGCTCATGAGTTTGGTTACCTGGAATGCCTATAAAAAGGTGGCTGCGTGAAGAATCTGCGGGCAGATATTGAAAGGTATTATCAACTGGCAGGTCGCCAAACGGTGGATTCCCCTTGGAGAATCCTAGCGGCGTGCTTTAATGTAAAGCTGCTCCCGATAGTTTTTTTGCGAGTTTCAGCTTTTTTTTATCGACATCGTCTTGGCCAGGTGGCCAAGCTTTTTACTTTGTTGAATATCTTGCTTTTCGGTATTGAGGTGTCGCCGAGAGTCAAAATTGGTGGCGGACTGTTTCTGCCGCACACCGTTGGCACGGTCATCGGTGCAGAGATTATCGGGGATAATGTCACTATTATGCAGGGAGTGACATTGGGTGCTAAAGAACCGGATATGCACTTTACCCCTATGACCCGGCCAGTCATCGGCAGCCATGTGTTGATCGGTGCGGGTGCCAAGGTGATCGGAAGGGTGACGGTCGGCAACCATGCCAAAATTGGCGCGAATGCGGTAGTAGTACATGACATCCCTGCCCATGCGGTGGCCATTGGTGTCCCGGCACGGGTGATCAAGAATGCTGCTACAAATTGAGGATGTATGACTGAAATTTATCTGACCGCATCGTTGGTCCTATATAAACCGGATTTTTTGGTTCTTGGGCGTACCCTGGATGCCTTGCAGCGGGCGTTTGTCTTTGCCCGTCAGGAGCATAAGCTCCATCTTGAATTGACCTTGGTGGATAATTCGGATGACCGGGAATGGGCAGAGCGCATTGAAAAATGGGTGGAAGAACGCGCATTAAAACTGGATGGCTGGAAGATAAGTCTGCTGAACCCGGAAAGCAATCTTGGCTATGGTCGCGGCAACAATCTGGTGATTGAAAGGGTTGAGTCTGACTACCATCTGGTGATCAATCCGGATTTGTTTTTAGAACCGGATGCGCTTCATCAGGCGCTGGATTTCATGCAGAGCAATCCTGATGTGGGGCTGCTGGTTCCTTCAGTCTTTGGTGAAGATGGACAGCGACAATACTTGTGCAAGCGATCCCCAACCTTGTTCATTATGTTTTTGCGCAGCTTTGCCCCCAACTGGACGCAATCGGTATTCAGCTCCGTGATTGAAAAATTTGAAATGTGCGATCAGAACTACGAAGAAATCATCGAAGGGGTTCAGTATCCCACTGGGTGTTGCATGTTTTTTCGTACCCAACTATTGCAGCAGATAAAAGGATTTGATCCGGATTACTTCTTGCACTATGAAGATGCGGACATCGGGCGTAGGCTGTCCATGATCGCCAGGATTGTTTATGTCCCGAATGTCAGAGTGATTCATCTATGGGCTCGTGACACCCATCACTCCCGGAAGATGCTTTGGATCACGGTGCGCTCCGGCTGGATTTATTGGCGGAAGTGGGGGGGGGCGTTCAGGAGCAGCTTTGGGTATGGCTTTACTCCGCAGAATATAAAAAAAATCGAGGTGGCAAAATCGATGCCCCGAAAAAAGATATTAGTTACAGGCGCTAATGGATTTGTCGGTCAGCACCTCTGCGCGAGATTGAGGCATGAAGGTTGCGTGGTGCGGGGTGCGGTTCGTCAAATATCCCACCAAGGCTTGGCGCGCGATGTAGAACAGTTCCCGATTGGCTCGGTCGATCAGCATACTGACTGGTCAATTGCGCTTGCTGACGTCGACGCAGTAATTCATTTGGCTGCCCGTGTCCACGTTATGTGCGATTCTGCCAAAGACCCACTTACGGAATTTCGCAAGGTGAACGTTATTGCAACTAGCAATCTTGCGCGTCAGGCAGCATCTGCCGGCGTTAAACGCTTTATCTTTATCAGTTCCATAAAAGTTAATGGGGAGGGTACCCCGATAGATAAGCCATTTACGGCTGAGGATGTACCGGCGCCTGTCGATCCTTATGGCATATCAAAGCATGAAGCCGAGGAGGCATTGAAAAAAATTGCTGATGAGACGGGGTTGGAACTAGTGATTATTCGCCCGGTTCTCGTGTACGGGCCGAAGGTTAAAGGTAATTTTAAAGAACTGATGCGGTGGCTTTTTAAAGAGATTCCATTGCCGGTCGGAACAATAAACAACAAGCGTAGTTTGGTATCGCTTGGCAATCTGGCGGATTTCATCGTAACTTGTTTAGCTCATCCTCGAGCATCCAATCAGGTATTTCTCGTTAGTGATGGCATAGACCTCTCCACGCCTGAGTTGCTAACTATGACAGCATTGGCGATGAATAAGAAGACTCATCTAGTTGCGGTACCTGCGAATTTATTGTGCAGTTTGGGAGAGTTACTGGGAAAAAAAATGGTTGTTCAGAGGCTATGCGAGTCTCTGCGAGTCGATATTGGCAAGAACCGCGAACTGCTGGGATGGATCCCTCCGGTTTCTGTTGAGGCTGCGCTGGAAGAAACCGTTTCATATTATATGGCAGACTATGATAGATGAATTTTTCAATAAATTGCTTCTCAATTAAAAACATATCATTGATGACTTATATTCCATATATCCTCTACCCAGTTTTTCTGGGGCTGATGAGTGTTTTTTTTCTGATATGTATTCTGTTAAGAATCCCTTTTTTTTCGCACGTGCTCGATCAGCCTAACGGGCGCTCATTACATGCTGTACCCGTACCACGCATTGGCGGAATTGCGATCGTGATAGGGGTTCTAGTTTCGTGGGCCGTGACCAGTATATGGGTTGGGCCCATCCTGATCTGTATGGCTGGCTTGGCTACGTTGTCTTTTGTGGACGATATGAAAGGATTGGGGATCGGCTGGCGATTTGCAGGGCATACGCTAGCGGTGATTTCATTCGTGTTCTGGTTGCCTGGGCAATGGAATTTTGTTTTTGTATTGATGATGATCCTGGCGATGATCTGGATGATCAACCTTTACAATTTCATGGATGGCTCAGATGGTCTTGCTGGCGGAATGGCGCTTTTTGGTTTTGGTGGCTATGCCGCAGCTGCTTTCTTTGGTGGTGATGCTTATTTTGCGACTCAACCGGCAGTAGTCGCGGCTGCGGCATTGGCGTTCCTTTGGTTTAATTTTCACCCCGCACGAATCTTTATGGGCGACGTGGGTTCGATTCCGTTGGGTTTCCTCGCAGGCGCGCTGGGGTTGCTCGGTTGGCAGCGCGGTGATTGGCCTTTGTGGTTTCCCGTGTTGGTGTTTTCACCTTTCATTATGGATGCCACGATAACGTTGCTCAAGCGATTGTTAAACGGTGAAAAGTTCTGGCAGGCGCACCGCAGCCACTATTACCAGCGCTTGATCCGGATGGGGTGGGGGCACCGCAAAACGGCGTTTGGGGAGTATAGCCTGATGGTCTTGTCTGGGGGCTCTGCTGTATGGCTAATGAGGCAATCCTGGATGATGCAAGTAGCCGGCTTGGTGATTTGGTCGCTGGTATATGTTTCGTTGGCTTTGACGATAGATCATATGTGGCGAAAGACCTTGCCTTGAGCTATTCCATTTTCAAAGGCCACTTGTGAAAAACAATCCCCAAATCCGCTTGCTGCTAGCGATCACTCATGATGCATTGGTTTCGGCCATCGCCTGGATATCGGCTTTCCTGCTCCGATTCAATTTCTCGCTACCGCCCGAGCTCTCTTCACTAATATGGCAGACCACTCCCTGGGTGGTGCTGGTTCAATCGCTGGTATTCTGGCGAATGGCTTTGTATCGCGGGGTATGGCGGTTTGCCAGCATTAGCGATTTAAAGCGAATTCTGATGGCTACCGGGTTGGCTGGATTAATTGTGGCGGCAGGGTTGCTGATGTTGCGTCTACCGTCTCCTGTATCAAGAGCGGTACTGGTACTCGATCCGATTCTTCTGATTCTGATGATGGGCGGAAGTCGTTTTGCCTATCGCGCTTGGAAAGAACACCACCTAATCCGATTTTCGCAGTTGCAGGGTGAGCCCGTGCTAGTGATTGGGGCGGGCGAGGCCGCTATTGCCTTGGTGAAAGAGCTGGAACGCAGCCCCCAGTGGCGTGTGGTGGGGCTACTGGATGACAAGGAGAATCTGCATGGTTTCCAGATTCACGGGGTGCCCGTACTCGGCAGTTTGGAGGTTTTGAATCGAGCTGCTAATGCTATGTTGGCCAAACATGTCATTATAGCCATGCCTTCAGCCACACACCAAGCCCGGCAGAGAGTGATGCGAGCCTGTACCGAGGCCGAGCTAAACGTATTAACCGTCCCTTCGTTCGAAGACTTGATGAGCGGAAAGGTTAGCATTTCGAGCATCCGCAAAGTGGAGGTGGAGGACCTGCTTGGGCGCGAACCAGTGCAGCTGGACGATGCCGGTTTGCATGCCTTGATTGAGCATCGAGTAGCGATGGTCACCGGCGCAGGGGGGTCGATTGGTTCGGAACTGTCTCGCCAGATTGCAAAGTTCCAGCCGTCGTTGTTGGTACTGTTTGAGATTGGCGAATTTGCCTTGTATCAATTGGAGCAGGAGTTTGCACAAGCGTTTCCATCGTTGCGCCTTGCCTGTGTGGTCGGCGATGTCAAAGATCGGCGTCGGCTGGATGACGTGATCAGCCATTACCTGCCTGTCGTGGTGTTTCATGCGGCAGCCTACAAGCATGTGCCGATGATGGAGAACGGTAATGCTGGCGAAGCGCTGCGCAACAATGTGCTGGGTACGTATTGTGTGGCCGAATCCTGTATCGTCCATGGCGTGGAAAAATTCGTGCTGATTTCGACTGATAAAGCGGTTAATCCCACAAACGTGATGGGCACCACCAAGCGTCTGGCGGAAATGGTTTGTCAAGGATTGCAGGGCAAGGGGCGCACGCGGTTCCTGATGGTGCGCTTCGGTAATGTGCTGGGTAGTAGCGGCAGCGTGATTCCCAAATTTCGCGAACAGATAGCCAAAGGCGGTCCGGTGACGGTGACGCATCCGGAAATCACCCGTTATTTCATGTCGATTCCGGAAGCTGCGCAACTGGTGTTGCAGGCCGGATTGATGGGGCAGGGCGGGGAAATTTTCGTGCTGGACATGGGGGAGTCGATCAAGATTGTTGAGCTGGCGCGTGAAATGATCCGTCTCTCCGGTTTCACCGAGGATGAAATCAAAATCACCTACAGTGGATTGCGTCCCGGCGAAAAGTTGTACGAAGAATTGCTGGCCGATGACGAGCATACCCTGCCGACTCCTCATCCCAAGCTGCGCATTGCCCAGGCGCGTAAAGTTGATGAGGCTTGGGTCAAAAATGTCGTGGACTGGATTGAACGCGGCGATCTCAGCGAAATAAACGTAAAAAAGAAATTGCTGGAATGGGTGAGCGAGTATCAGCCTGCGTTACATCAAAATGTTCACCTTACTGCTGTACCCGGTGCCATCACTATTCACTGAAAAGAATCAAGATTGAAGAAAATTACGAAAGCGGTTTTTCCTGTGGCGGGAATGGGCACCCGTTTCCTGCCCGCCACCAAGGCCAGCCCCAAGGAAATGCTGCCCATTGTCGACAAGCCATTGATCCAGTATGCGGTCGAGGAGGCCGTGGCTGCGGGCATTACTGAACTGATCTTTGTTACCGGCCGCAGCAAGCGCGCGATCGAAGACCACTTCGACAAAGCCTATGAGCTGGAAACCGAGCTGGAGGCGCGCGGCAAGACGCAAATACTGCAGCTCTTGCGCGGCATTCTGCCCAGCCATGTATCCTGCGTTTACGTCCGGCAGGCGGAAGCGCTGGGGCTTGGCCATGCGGTGTTGTGCGCCAAACAGGTGGTGGGCGGCGATCCTTTCGCCGTGATTCTGGCCGATGACCTGATCGATGGTCATCCTTCGGCGATGGGCCAGATGGTCGAGCGTTTCGAGCAGACGGGACATTCGATCCTCGGGGTGGAGCCCGTGGCACCAAGCGAAACCGCGAGTTATGGCATTATCGATGCAGCGGCGTCCGAGTCGCCCTTGGTGGCTATTCAGGGCATTGTCGAAAAGCCCGATCCTGCCGATGCGCCTTCCAATCTGGCGGTGGTCGGCAGATATATCCTGACGCCGGCGATTTTCGAATGCCTGGAAAATATCCGGCCGGGCAAGGGTGGTGAAATTCAGCTGACCGATGGGATTGCTGCTTTGATGCAACGGGAGCCGGTGCTGGCCTATCGTTATCGTGGCATCCGCTACGATTGCGGCAGCAAGCTGGGGTACATGAAAGCCAATGTGGAATTCGCATTGCGCCATGCCGAAATCGGCGCAGCGTTTGCACACTATCTGGAAACCCGCGCATCATGAGCGATATCGCCGAAGACATCCTGGCGCAGGCTGTGGAATTGTGTTCGCCGCAGCAGGTTGGCGCCGCGTTGGAGCGCATGGCTGCCGAAATTACCACGCGGCTTTCCGGCAAGAATCCACTGGTGCTGTGCGTGATGAAAGGTGCGGTGGTGTTTGCCGGGCAATTGCTTCCGCTGCTGCGTTTCCCGCTGGATTTCGACTATATGCATGTCACGCGCTATCGCAACCAGACCTATGGCGGCGAGCTGGATTGGCGTTTTTTTCCGGAAAGCGGGATTGCCGGGCGCGACGTGCTGATTCTGGACGACATTCTGGATGAAGGCCATACCCTGGCCGCCATTCGCGAGCGCTGCCTGGCGGAAGGCGCCGAAGCGTTTCATAGCGCGGTCCTGCTGGAGAAGCTGATCGACCGGCCCAAGCCCATCGCCGCCGATTTTGTCGGTATTCGCGTGCCTGATCGCTACGTTTTCGGCTGCGGCATGGATGTCAACGGTTTGTGGCGAAACTTGCCGGGGATTTATGCACTGCGCTGACCGATTCTACCTCTGCCTACTTCCCCTCCTGAATTACAACAGCAATGGCGGTTGATCGCCGTCTTGCGGATCAAACCAGGCCAGCTTGTCGCGCAGTTTGACGACCTCGCCGACGATGGTGAGCGTCGGCGCCTTGAACCCAGCCGCTTCCACTTTTTGCGCCAGATTCTCCAGGGTGCCGGTCATGACCCGCTGATGGCGGGTGGTGCCTTGCTGGATCACAGCCGCGGGCCAGTCGCGGGGCAGGCCCTGCTCGATCAGCTTGCGGCAGATGATTGCCAGCCCGGTCAGGCCCATATAGATCACCACTGTCTGCCGCGGGCGGGCCAGCGCTTCCCAGTCCAGATCGATCGAATTGTCGCGCAGATGGCCCGTGGCGAACAGCACCGACTGGGCATAGTCGCGGTGCGTGAGCGGAATGCCGGCATAGCTGGCGACGCCGTTGGCGGCCGAGATGCCGGGAACCACCTGGAACGGAATGCCGTGTTCGGCCAGGGTTTCGATTTCCTCGCCGCCGCGCCCGAATATGAACGGGTCGCCGCCTTTCAGGCGCAGCACGCGCCGGCCGTCCAGTGCCAGGCGCACCAGCAGCGCGTTGATGTCTTCCTGCGGCAGAGCATGATTGGCGCGCTGCTTGCCGACGTAGATACGCTCGGCGTCGCGCCGCACCAGATCCATCACGCCTTCCGACACCAGTGCGTCGTACACTACGACATCCGCTTTCTGCATCAGCCGCAGCGCGCGGAACGTCAGCAGGTCGGGGTCGCCGGGGCCGCCGCCGACCAGATAGACCTCGCCCCGTGCGCCGGCATCCGCTGCGTTGTCCAGTGCCCGCTGCAACGCGCGCTTGGCCGCATCTTCACGGCCTGCCAGCATTTGTTCGGCGATGGGGCCTTCGAATATGTTTTCCCAGAAAATGCGGCGCTGCTGCATGCTGCCCAGTCGCTGCTTGACCTGCTCGCGAAACGCTCCGGCCAGTTCGGCGAGGCGGCCATAGGCGGCTGGGATCATGGTTTCCAGGCGCGAGCGCAGCATGCGGGACAGCACCGGGGCCGCCCCGCCGCTGGATACCGCCACCACGATGGGAGAGCGGTCGATGATGGATGGAAACACAAACGTGCACAGCGCGGGCTGGTCGACGATGTTGACCGGGATATTGCGCGTCTGTGCCGCCGCCGATACCGCACGGTTGACGGCTTCGTCGTCGGTCGCGGCAATTGCCAGGGTGGCCCCGTCCAGATGGTGCGGCTCGAACCGGGCGGCAATCCAGTCGACGAGCCCCTGTTGGCGATGTTCGGCCAGCGCCGGACAGAGTTCCGGCGCAACGATCGTGACCATGGCGTGCGCCTTGCACAGCAGGCCGATTTTGCGCGCGGCGATTTCGCCGCCGCCAACGACCACGCAGCAGCGCCCGCGCAGGGTGATGAAAATGGGGAGGTGATCCATGCCGATAATTTAACCCATTGAGGGTGTCGGGTTCCGCGGAAGAGTAGACAGTGGAATTATGCCGCCGATTTGCCTGCCGTTACAGACTTTCGTGAGGCCCAGCTTCATGATAAAGGTTGATTTATCCCGTCATAACGGGTAGTTTGAAAGTCATTCGCGGTTCAATTTTTCGAAACTTCAAGAAGGAGTCCCATCATGAATGCCCCGGCAGAAAGCAACAATGAAAAACTTATTCACGATATCAAGGCCGTAGTATCGGACGCAGAGGCGATATTGAGCGCCACGGCGGGCCAGACCGGTGAAAAAATGGCCGAACTGCGCGCAACGATGGTGGCGCGTCTGGCGGATGCCAAGGCCAGGCTGGTCGCTGCGGAAGAAGCGGTGGTGGAAAAAGCCAGGCAGGCCGCCCAGGCAACCGACGAATACGTGCATGAAAATCCCTGGCAGTCGGTCATCATTGCGGGCGGCGTCGGCTTTCTGATCGGCTATCTGGTTTCCCGTCGCGACTGAGCGACGTTCCGTCATGGTCCAGAGTAGCGGCTTGTTCACTTCCATCAAGACCTTGCTTGGCACCTTGCTGGGGGTTACCCAGACGCGGCTTGAGCTGCTTGCCACGGAAATCGAGGAGGAGCGCTTACGCCTGACCAGGCTGCTGCTTTACGGCTTCTTCGCGCTTTTCTTCTTTGGTCTTGGCGTGCTGCTGCTGTCCGTGCTGGTCATTGCCGCGTTCTGGGACAGCCATCGTCTGGCGGCAATAGCCGCGGTCGCGGTAATGCATCTTGGGATTGCCTTCGTTTGCGCTGTTTGCTTGCGCCAGCAGGCCAAACACAAGCCTAGGCTGTTTTCCGCCAGTCTTGCCGAACTCGGCAAGGACCGCGCAGCGCTGGCGTCCCGCGAATGAGCCGCCTGCAGCAACTTGCCGCGCGCCGCGCCGTCCTGATCGAGCGGGCTGCGCGGCAGCGTGCGGAACTGGGCGAATGCTTGCACCGGCTGGAACGCCCGGCGGGCATCTTCGATAAGGGCTACGCGCTGGCGCGCGCTGTCCGTTCACATCCGGCCATTGCCCTGAGCACGGCAATGGCCGCGATTTTTCTTCTGCGTAAACATCTGGCTGTCGGCCGGTTTGCCGGTGCTGCGCTGTCCGCTGCAAAAATGGGAATGTCGCTCGCGAAGTGGTTGCCGTCGCGCAAACCCGAGCGCTAATCCACTCCCTGGCTGGCCAGATAATCCTCGTAGTTGCCGCCGAAGTCGATCACGCGGTCCGGGCGGATCTCCAGGATACGCGTCGCCAGCGAGCCGACGAATTCGCGGTCGTGGCTGACGAAGATCAGCGTTCCCTTGTATTTGTCCAGCGCGGTATTCAGCGCTTCGATGGATTCCATGTCCATGTGGTTGGTCGGCTCGTCCATCAGCAGCACGTTGGGGCGCCGCAGCATCAGCTTGCCGAACAGCATGCGGCCCTGCTCGCCGCCGGAAAGCACGCGCACCGGCTTTTTCACGTCGTCGCCGGAGAACAGCAGGCGGCCCAGCATGCTGCGCACCACCTGATCGTCGTCGCTGGGGCGCGTCCATTGCTGCATCCAGTCGGTCAGCGAGGTGTCCTTGTCGAAATCGGCAGCGTGATCCTGGGCAAAATAGCCGATATTGGCCTTCTCGGCCCATTTCACCGTACCGAAATCAGGAGCGAGATCGTTGGCCAGGCAGCGCAGCAGGGTGGTTTTACCGATACCGTTCTCGCCGATGATGGCCACGCGTTCGCCAGCCTCGATTTGCAGGTTGAGGTCGGAGAACAGCTTGCGGTCGAAACCCTTGGTGAGATTCTTTACTTCCACTGCCTGGCGATGCAGCTTCTCGCGCTCGTCGTACTCGATGCGGATGAAGGGGTACTGGCGGCTGGAAGGCTTGATATCCTCGATCTTGATCTTCTCGATCTGTTTGGCGCGGGAAGTCGCCTGGCGCGCCTTGGAGGCGTTGGCGGAGAAGCGGCGCACGAACTCCTGCAACTCGGCGACGCGCTCCTTGGCTCTGGCGTTGTCTGCGGATTGTTGCGCCCTTGCCTGGGTCGAAGCTTCCATGTAGTCGTCGTAGTTGCCCGGATAAACCGTCAGCTTGCCGTAATCCATGTCGGCAACGTGCGTGCAGACCTGGTTGAGGAAGTGGCGGTCGTGCGAGATGATGATCATGGTGCAGTTACGGTTGTTGAGCACGTCTTCCAGCCAGCGGATGGTGTTGATATCCAGGTTGTTGGTGGGTTCGTCCAGCAGCAGCACGTCCGGGTTGGAGAATAGCGCCTGCACCAGCAGCACGCGCAGCTTCCAGCCGGGCGCCACCGCGCTCATCGGGCCGTTGTGCTGCTCGATGGGGATGCCCACGCCCAGCAGCAGTTCGCCGGCGCGCGCTTCCGCCGTATAGCCATCGTATTCGGCGAACACCGCTTCCAGTTCGGCGGCCCGCATGTAGTCTTCTTCGGTGGCTTCCAGGTTGGCGTAGATGGCGTCGCGCTCCTGCATCGCGCGCCACATTTCCTCATGCCCCATCATCACCACGTCCAGCACCCGCTGGTCTTCGTAGGCGAACTGGTCCTGGCGCAAAAAGGCCATGCGTTCGTGGTTGTCCAGCGAGACGTTGCCGCCGCTGGGTTCCAGCACTCCGGCGAGGATTTTCATGAAGGTCGATTTGCCGCAGCCGTTGGCGCCGATCAAGCCGTAGCGGTTGCCTTCGCCGAACTTGACGGAAACATTCTCGAACAGCGGCTTGGCGCCGAACTGGATGGTGAGGTTACTGGTGATGAGCAAAATGAATTTCCTTAGGGTGCGCGGCGTAAAACGCGCATTGGGTGTTTTAAACCTGATAGCGGATCGCGATGATTTCCAGCTCTTTGTCGCCTGCGGGGCGGCGCCATTTTACGCTATCGCCGATATGCGCGCCGATCAGCGCTTTAGCCAGCGGCGAAACCCAGCTGACCTTGTTGCTGGCGACATCCGCCTCGTCCTCGCCGACGATGGCGAATTCGAGCGCATGGCCATCCTCGTCTTCCATGCCGACAACCGCGCCGAAACGCACCTCGTCGCTAGGCTGCGCGGCCGGATCGACCATCGTCGCGCTTTCCAGCCGTGCCGCGTAATAGCGCAGGTCGCGTTCGACCTCGGCTTTCTGCTGGATGGCGAACGGGTCGTCCTTGTTCGCCGCCAGTGTCCTGCGCAACGCTTCCAGTCGCACTGCTTCCTGCTGCAGTTGCCGCAGCCCGGCCGGGGTCACGTAATTGGGCTGCGCGCTGACCGGGCGTTCGACCAGTTCGTCGCCCGCCTGCTCGAATTTGTCCTCGTTGAGGAATGCCCGGCTCACAGTTCGTACACCTCGCCGCGCATGACGAAATGCGGCACGATTGGCGGAGTAATCCCGGCCAGCGCGGCGCGGATCTCGGCGCGGACCGCTTCCACCTTGTCCGGCTCGATGTGCGTGACCAGCAGCTGCACGGCTTTCTTCAGCCGGGCAACTCCCCGCGCCAACAGTGCCGGGGTGGTGTGGCGCGAGCGTTCTGCGATGCCGCTGTCCGCATCGCGCATGGTGGTCTCGACCATCACGTATTGCAGGTTCTCGACTTCATTGAGCTTGTCCCAGAAGGCTGCGCAGTCGGTGGTGTCGCCGCTGAAGGCGAAGCTGGCGCGGCCGCTGTCGATCAGGTAACCCACCGCCGGCACGGCATGCAGCGCGGGCAGCGCAGTGATGCGGCCATGCGCCAGTTCGCAGGTTTCGTGTAAGGCCAGCGCCTGCAGGCGGATACAGGGAGACTGCGGCGACGGCAGGGCGGTGTAGTCCGGCCACAATACACCGTTGAACAGGTGGATCTTGAGCGCGGCCAGCGTTTCCGGCAGCGCGTGCACGGTCAGCGGGCCGTCGCGCAGGGCCAGCGCGGCGTCGGACAGCAGCGGCAGGAACAGCACGTGGTCGAGGTGGGAATGGGTGAGAAACACGTCGTGTATTCGCGCCATCTCCTCCAGCGACAGATCGCCGACCCCGGTGCCGCAATCGACGAGGGTACTGTCGTCAAGCAGCAGCGCGGTGCTGCGCAAATCGCCGCAGGCGCCGCCGCTACAGCCCAGTATGCGTATCGTGAGCGGCATCACTGGTTGAGGTAATCGACCAGCTGTCCGCTGGTCTGGCGCAGCCGCAGGCTGAGCAGCCGGGCAATCTCCCATAGCATCTTGACGCCGGAGGCGGGATGTTTTTCGAGGAATTGTCGGAGGGGTTCCTTGCCGAGCAGGGTCAGGACGATGGGTTCCAGCGTGACGCCCGAAGCCGAGTGCTGCAAGCCGTCTATCAGCGACATCTCCCCGAATGTCTTGCCCGGCGTGATGGTGGCGATGGCGTGCTCGCGCCCGTCATCATTCTGCTTGCGGACTTCAATGGAGCCCTCGATCAGGATGCCCATATACTTGCCGGGTTCTCCCTCGCGGAACAGGGTCGTTCCGGCGGGGGCCGAATAAGCGTGCATATAGCCGATCAGCTGGCGGATTTCCGGACCTTCGAAACGATTGAAGATCGCCGAGTTGGCAACCATGTCGAACAACTCGTTCCGGAACGAGGTGCCTGCGCCGATAAGATCGAGACCGTCGATGGCCGCAGGCTGTCCGCCGTTCGTGGGTATCATGGCCATGGCGGCTACTCCCACTCGATGGTCGCCGGCGGTTTGCCGGAGATGTCATAGACCACGCGGTTGATGCCGCGCACTTCGTTGATGATGCGGTTGGACACCTTGCCCAGCAGGCTGTGCGGCAGTTCGGCCCAGTGCGCGGTCATGAAGTCGGAAGTTTCCACTGCGCGCAGTGCCACCACGTATTCGTAGGTGCGGCCGTCGCCCATCACGCCTACCGACTTCACCGGCAGGAACACCGCGAACGCCTGCGAGGTCTTGTCGTACCAGTCGGCGGCGCGCAGTTCGTCGATGAAAATGGCATCGGCGCGGCGCAGCAAGTCGGTGAATTCCTGCTTCACTTCGCCCAGGATGCGTACGCCCAGGCCGGGGCCGGGGAAGGGGTGGCGGTACACCATCTCGTGGGCCAGGCCAAGGGCGATGCCCAACTCGCGCACTTCGTCCTTGAACAGTTCGCGCAGCGGCTCCAGCAGCTTGAGATGCAACGTTTCCGGCAGGCCGCCGACATTGTGGTGGCTCTTGATGGTGTGCGCCTTCTTGGTCTTGGCGCCGGCGGATTCGATCACGTCCGGGTAGATGGTGCCCTGCGCCAGCCATTTGGCTTGCGGCAATTTCTTGGCTTCGGCCTGGAATACCTCGACGAATTCGCGGCCGATGATCTTGCGCTTGGCTTCGGGGTCGGAAACACCCTGGAGATGGCCCATGAACTGCGCGGCAGCATCGACGTGGATTACCCTGACGCCGAGATTGCGGGCGAAGGTCAGCATCACCTGCTCTGCTTCATTGAGGCGCAGCAGGCCGTTGTCGACAAATACGCAAGTCAATTGATCGCCGATGGCGCGATGGATCAGCGCTGCCGCGACCGAGGAATCGACGCCGCCGGAGAGCCCCAGGATCACTTCCTCGCGGCCCACCTGGGCGCGGATTTTCTCTACCGCTTCGGCTACGTAGTCCGGCATGTTCCAGTCGTGGCCGCAGCCGCAGATCTCGTGCACGAAGCGTGCGAGGATGTCGCGGCCCTTGAGCGTGTGCGTGACTTCCGGGTGGAACTGCACCGCGTAATATTTGCGGGATTCGTCCGCCATGCCGGCAATCGGCGTGGAGTCGTTGCCGGCGATGACCTTGAAGCCTTGCGGCAGTTCCGTCACCTTGTCGCCGTGGCTCATCCACACGTCCAGCAGGCCGTGGCCTTCTTCGTTGCGGCGGTCCTCGATGTCGCTGAACAGCGCCGAATGGCCGCGCGCGCGGATTTCCGCATAGCCGAATTCGCGCTTGTGGGCATTCTCCACCTTGCCCCCCAGCTGCGCCGCCATGGTTTGCATGCCGTAGCAGATGCCGAATACCGGTACGCCAAGCTGGAACACCGCATCCGGCGCCCGCGGCGTTTCGTCCTCATAAACGGAATTCGGTCCGCCCGACAGAATAATCCCGGCAGGATTGAATTCCCGAACGAATTCGTCTGAAACATCGTGCGAATGCAATTCGCAATAGACCTGTTGCTCGCGCACGCGGCGGGCGATCAACTGGGTATATTGGGAGCCGAAATCTAGAATCAGGATTTTTTGATGGGACATTTTTTAGCCACGCGGAACACAGAGGGCACAGAGTGAGGAAAACAGGGGCTCTCCGTGATCTCTGTGCCCTCTGTGGCTATTTCGTTAATCGATATGATAGTTAGGTGCTTCCTTGGTGATCTGCACATCGTGCACATGCGATTCGCGGATGCCAGATGACGTGATCTCGACAAACTGCGCCCGCGCGCGCATTTCATCGATGGTGGCGCAGCCGACGTAACCCATCGAGGCACGCAGGCCGCCCATCAGCTGGTGAATCACCGCCAGCACGCTGCCCTTGTAGGGCACGCGTCCTTCCACGCCCTCCGGCACCAGCTTGTCGGCATTGGCCTCGGCGTCCTGGAAGTAACGGTCGCTGGAGCCTTTCTGCATCGCGCCCAGGCTACCCATGCCGCGGTAGGATTTGTACGAGCGCCCCTGGAACAGTTCGATTTCTCCCGGAGCTTCCTCGGTGCCGGCAAACAGGCCGCCCAGCATGACGGCATTGGCGCCGGCTGCGATCGCCTTGGAGATGTCGCCGGAGTAGCGGATGCCGCCGTCGCCGATGAACGGCACACCGCTGCCTTCCAGCGCCTTGGCGACGTTGCTGATCGCGGTGATCTGCGGCACGCCGACGCCGGCGACGATGCGCGTGGTGCAAATCGAGCCGGGGCCGATGCCGACCTTGACGCCGTCGGCGCCGTGATCCACCAGCGCTTTGGCGGCTTCCGCGGTGGCGATGTTGCCGCCGATGACCTGTACCTGCGGGAAATTCTTTTTCACCCACTGGACGCGCGACAGCACGCCTTGCGAATGGCCGTGCGCGGTATCGACCACGATCACGTCCACGCCTGCCTCGGCCAACGCGGCGACGCGCTCTTCGGTGCCCTCGCCGACGCCTACCGCGGCACCGGCGCGCAGCCGGCCTTGCTCATCCTTGCAGGCAAGCGGGTGTTCGGATGATTTCTGGATATCCTTGACGGTAATCAGGCCCTTAAGGTCGAAAGCCTCGTTCACCACCAGCACGCGCTCTATGCGGTGCTTGTGCAGCAGCTTCATCGCCTCCTCGCGCGGCGTGCCTTCCCGCACCGTGACCAGGCGCTCGCGCGGGGTCATGATGCCGCTCACCGGCTGGTCGAGATTGGTTTCAAAGCGCAGGTCGCGGTTGGTGACGATACCGACCACTTGCTTGCCTTCCACCACCGGCAGGCCGGAGATGCGATGGCGACGCGTCAGTTCCAGCACGTCGCGCACCGTCATCGACGGCGAAATGGTCACCGGATCGTGCACCACGCCGGATTCGAAACGCTTGACGCGGGCCACGTGCGCAGCCTGCTGGGCGGCGCTCATGTTCTTGTGGATGATGCCGATACCGCCTTCCTGGGCCAGCGCAATGGCGAGCGGCGCTTCGGTTACGGTATCCATTGCGGCGGATACGACGGGGATGTTGAGCGTGATTTCGCGGGTGAGGCGGGTGGCCAGGATCACATCGCGGGGCATGACGTCCGAGTGTGCCGGAACCAGCAATACATCGTCGAACGTGAGCGCTTTCTGCAGCAGGCGCATAGATTTTATCCTTAGTGGCAAAAAGAAATTATACAGGCTGATGCCGTGCTGGTAAATTGGGATTGACGATCACCCATCGTCAAGGATATGGTCTAAGCGTTTGATAAACATCGCGGGGAAGGTTTTGCAATGAATAAATACGGCAGGTTGTTGGTATTAGGATTGGCGATCATGCCATTCGCCGCTGTGGGTGAGACCTATAAATGTCGGGCGCCCAGCGGCAAAATCAGCTATTCGGGCCAGATGTCTTCCGAACGCGGAGTTAAGTGCGAACCCATGTTCGTTAAAAAGCCGCCGATATCACAGGCCGAAACGCCGCCTGTGGTTGATTCGCTGCCGGGGAAAGCCGGCATCCCCCAGCCGGGTCAGCCTCCTGTTCCGGCTGATGCGGCCAAACCCAAACAGACGACACTCCAGAAAACTCCGGCGGATTTAGAGCTGGATGCCAAACGCAAGAAGCAGGAAGCCGAAGAGGCAAAAAAGAAAGCTGATAAGGCTAACGAGGACAAACAGGCTGAGCAAAAACTCAAAGATGAAAATTGCAAGGCGGCCAAGGCTAATTTGCAGACCTACCAGATAGGCGGACGGATCAGCAAGATCAACGAAAAAGGTGAGAGAGTCTATCTGGATGACAATGAAGCCAAACAGAAGCTGGATGAGGCCAAGCAGGAAATCTCCAGGTGGTGCGGCAGTTGACTGCTATTCGGCGGGCAAATCTCCGCCGCCTTTTTTCATCGCCTTGCCTTCGGCCGCACGCTGACGCCTGACTCCCTTGGGGTCGGCGATTAACGGCCGATAGATCTCTACCCTGTCGTTTTCGTGCAGTACGCTGTCGGGTTTGGTCAGCTTGCCGAAAATTCCGATCCGGTTCTGCGCCAGATCGATCCCCGGGAATTTTTCCAGAATACCGCTCGCGCGAACCGCCTGCTCTGCCGTGGTGCCTTCCGCGACATTTATTTGCAGCAATATCTGCTGGGCGGGCAGCGCATAGGCGACTTCAACGGGAATGGTTTTGCTCATGTTCGGGGCGTCTCAATAAACTTTCTCTGCCCGTTCGACAAAGGCATCGACAAAGGTATCGGCAATGCGGCTAAAAACGGGGGCAATGATCTTTTCCAGCAACGGGCTGGCAAATTCGTAGTGTAACCTGAAGTCGATCTTGCACGCATCTTCTGCCAACGGGACGAACTTCCATACGCCTTCCAGATGGCGGAAGGGGCCACTTACCAGGCGGATGTCCATCAGGGTGGGAAATTCCTTGGTATTTTCCGTGGTGAAATTCTGCTTGAGGCCGTGGTAATCGATATGCAGCGTAGCCGAGGTGCTCGTGCCGTTGCGCCAATGCAGGTCGACCCCGCCGCACCAGGGTAGAAACTCCGGGTAGCGTTCGGCCTGGTCCACCAGGGCGAACATCTGCTCGGCAGAGTAGGGCACCAGCACGGTTTTGTGAACGTCGGCCATCGGTGATAAGGCTCTCATGTAGAATATAGCGATTTTAAGCCAACTGTCCGTCATGAGCATTGCCCAGAACAAAAAAGCCTTTCACGATTACTTCATCGAAGAGAAGTACGAGGCAGGTATCGTGCTCGAAGGGTGGGAAGTCAAGGCCATCCGCGAGGGCAAGGTGCAGCTCAAGGAAGCCTATGTGATCATCCAGCGCGGCGAGATTTACCTGATCGGCTGCCACGTCACCCCGCTGGGCTCGGCCTCCACCCATGTCCGTCCGGATGCGACGCGCACCCGCAAGCTATTGCTGCACAACGAGCAGATTGCCAAGCTGATCGGGCAGGTGGAGCGCGCCGGCTATACGCTGGTGCCGATCGACATGCATTACACCCGGGGAAGGGTCAAAGTGCAGATCGGTCTCGCCAAGGGCAAGAAGCAGTACGATAAGCGCGAAACCGAAAAAGAACGCGACTGGGAACGCGAAAAAGCCCGCATCATGCGGCACGCAAACAAATAAGCGTATAATCGAAAACGCTGGCGGAACTTGTTGTGCCGGCATCGATCTGATTCAATCTGGGGCCGACATGGCTTCGACGTGGGTTACAAAGCAGTGTAGTGCATACCGAGGGCCAGTCACCTCGTAAATACAACTGGAACAAGTATAGTCGCCAACGACGAAACTTACGCTCTAGCCGCTTAATCCGGCTGGACGCTGCACCATCTCTCCCGTGGGGTGGGTGGGGAAACCCATCGCAGCGTCATATACACGGGATACGTGTCGTGCAGGGTTGCTTTGCTCGGCATTAAATCCAAGGCAACTCGCCTTGCCTCAGCCCGCCGGTTGGCGGTTGCAAGGTTAAATCAAACAACCAGGCTAAGTATGTAGAACTGCCTGTAGCGGGCTTGCGGACGGGGGTTCGATTCCCCCCGGCTCCACCAAATAAAAAAGGGTACCCGAAAGGGTGCCCTTTTTTATTTGATGAAGTTGCGGGTGGATGAGAACCCCTAGCTGGGTTCGACTAAGCGAGCACCGCTCGCTTGGACGTTTGCGCTAGCGCAAACGGGCCCGCAGGGCCGAGGATTCGCGGATGCAACGCGAATCCGAGCATTCCCCCGGACCCATCTCATTAATTTGCTTTTGCGCTCATTGAGAGCCTAGATGTGGCTAAAAAGTTTAGCCTCACTCCTGCAATCGTTAAGAGCTTCCGTGCCACCTTGTTTCCGTCTATAAGCTTTGGAAGGATGGCGAAGATTTGCGAGGAATGTATCCAAAAGCTACGTTCTACCGCTACAGGGCTGAATTTATGAAGCATGGCATCGACATTGCCATTCGGTAACCATCGAAACCCGACAATGTAATTCTGAATTGCCCCAGGTCCACTAGACACTTTCGAGCCTGAAATACTGCTTCTCAGACTCTATCGAAGGCAAGACTGGATTGACTTAACGCTCTGTCATAAAGCACTATTGAGTTCCATCCAGTTGATACATGAAAACGGTGGAATATGACTATCCATATCGTTAAAAATGAACATGGCGATGAGGTGGCTGCTTATACCGATCATCAACATGCTAGGTTAACTGCGGAAGAGTTTGAATACTTTTTTCTCGGCAATTTACCGTCGAAACGTTGGTCTGCGAGATTCCGATCGATAGAGAAGACTGCGGATTGAAAGTCATGCGGATGCGAATTGCGATTCCCGTTTTTGTAGCCTTATCAACCCCTTAATCAGTCATAAGGATGCATCATGAGCCGTATCGTCGTAGAGCATTCCCCTGATCCCAGCCGTTTGAAAGAGCTTGGCGTTACCAGTTGGCCGACTTGGTCGAAAGAGATATCTGTTTTTCCGTGGACATACAGTGATCAGGAAGTCGCCTACATCCTCGAAGGCGAAGTCACCGTCACGCCGAATGGCGGAGAGCCGGTGAGTTTCGGCAAGGGTGACCTGGTGACGTTCCCGGCGGGTATGTCTTGTACCTGGAATGTCCGCAAGCCTTTACGCAAGCATTACCAGTTTGGCTGATATCGGCTTTCAGCCAATTGCGATGTTTGGCTTATCATGCGCTCTTTATGTAAGCACGGCGGAATTGCATGGAAGCGGATCTGGAACGGCGTTTTGGAGGGGTGGCCCGGCTTTACGGAGCGGAGGCGCTGCAGCGTTTTCGCAGCGCGCATGTCTGCGTGATCGGCATCGGCGGCGTCGGTTCGTGGGCAGCAGAGGCGCTGGCCCGCAGCGCCATCGGCCACTTGACCTTGATCGATCTGGATCATGTGGCGGAATCCAACGCCAACCGCCAGATTCACGCCTTGGGGGATGAATTCGGCAAGGCCAAGGTAGTGGCGATGGCCGAGCGCATCCATGCCATCAATCCGGCGTGCGTCGTGGACGTGATCGAGGAGTTCGTCGCCGAGGATAATCTGGATGCGCTGCTCGGACGCGGCTACGACCATGTGCTGGATGCCATCGACCAGACGCGGGTCAAGGCCGCGCTGATCGCCTGGTGCCGATTGCACGGCGTGCGGCTGATCACCACCGGCAGCGCGGGCGGGCAGGTCGATCCGTCGCGCATTCGCATCGACGATCTTTCCCGCACCATCCAGGATCCGCTGGCTTCAAGAATACGCTCGCTGCTGCGCAAGAATTACGGGTTTCCGCGCGACCGGAAAAAGAAGTTCGGGATCGAGTGCGTCTATTCCGAAGAGCCGCTGAAATATCCCGAAAGCGAGCAGGCGTGCGATGTTGACCAGGGCGGCATCACCGGCCTTAATTGCGCGGGGTTCGGTTCGTCCGTATGCGTTACCGCCAGTTTCGGTTTTATAGCGGCTTCGCGTGTTTTGACGCAGCTTGCAAAATAGCGCTTTCCTTGCCTGAAACGGCCTTTTGTTATACCCTTTAAACCCCTGAATTCACGCGATTGCGAGGATGGCTATGAAAAATCCGCTTGATTCGATTGTGGGTACGATTGTTTCCGGTCTGATTCTTACGGCCTTGCTGTACCTGTTCTTGCGAAACTTTATTGTGGCGGGGGTTTAACATGGAAATCGTTCCTGCATTTGCGCGTTGGATACACTTCGCAGCCGGCATTACCTGGATAGGCCTGCTGTATTATTTCAATCTGGTGCAGGTGCCGGCACTGAAGGATGCCGCTGCGGACGGCACGGCGGCTGGCATCACCAAGCATGTCGCACCGCGTGCGTTACTGTGGTTCCGCTGGTCTGCGGTAGTGACCTGGTTGGCCGGGGCCGCCTTGCTGGGGCCGAATTTCGGTGCGGCATTTACCCTGCAGCCGGAGTTTGCCGGGATCGGCGTCGGCGCATGGTTGGGTACGATCATGCTGCTGAATGTTTGGGGCCTGATTTGGCCCAACCAGAAAAAAGTGCTCGGCATCAAGCCGGCCACGGATGAGGAAAAAGCCAAGGCGCGACGGATTGCGCTGCTGGCTTCGCGTACCAATATGATGCTGTCCCTGCCCCTGCTGTTTTTCATGGCAGGCGGCCTGTCGCACCGGGCCGTATTCGGCCTCTGACAGGGAGTTTCAAATAATGGCGAGCGGCGGCGTTAGCCGCCGTTCCTGTTTTTATGATCGAAAAAGCGTGATCGAAAAAATATGTCGCAACAACATTTGATGACCACTTACGGCCGGCAGCCGGTGACTTTCGTCAGGGGCGATGGCGTCTGGCTTTGGGATACCGAAGGCAAGCGCTACCTGGACGCTCTTGCCGGTGTCGCCGTCAACGGCCTGGGCCATGCCCATCCCGCCTTGACCAGGGCGATCAGCGAACAGGCGGGCAGGCTGATCCATGTTTCCAATATTTACCAGATTGCCGAGCAGTCGCGCCTGGCGGATCGCCTGTGCGCACTGTCGGGCATGGACAAGGCGTTCTTCTGCAATTCCGGCTGCGAGGCCAACGAGGCGGCAATCAAGCTGGCACGCTTGTACGGCCACGGCAAGGGCATAGAAAACCCCGCCATCGTGGTAATGGACAAGTCTTTCCACGGCCGCACGCTGGCGACGCTTTCCGCCACCGGCAACCGCAAGGTGCAGGCAGGCTTCGAGCCGCTGGTGCCGGGTTTTGTGCGCGTGCCGTTCGACGATCTGGATGCGGTCAAGCAGGTGGCCGGGCGCAACCCCAATGTGGTGGCGGTGCTGGTCGAGCCGGTGCAAGGCGAGGGTGGCATCAATATTCCCCGCGACGGCGCCGCATACCTGCGCGGCCTGCGCGAGATATGCGACACGCACGGCTGGCTCTTGATGCTGGACGAGGTGCAAAGCGGCATCGCCCGCACCGGTACCTGGTTTGCTTTCCAGCATGCCGGCATCGAACCGGACGTGGTGACATTGGCCAAAGGACTGGGTTCCGGCGTGCCGATCGGCGCTTGCCTGGCGCGTGGCGTGGCGGCGAATGTGTTTACGCCGGGCAAGCACGGCTCCACTTTCGGTGGTAATCCGCTGGCCTGCGTCGCGGCATTGGCGACGCTGGATACCATCGAACAAGATGCTTTGGGCACCCATGCCGAGCAGTTGGGCAACTGGATACATGAAGCCTTGTCCGCCCGGCTGAAAAATGTGTCGGGTGTGGTGACGATACGCAACGCCGGCCTCATGATCGGCATCGAGCTCGACCGGCCGTGCGGAGACCTGGTAAGGCAGGCTCTTGATGTCGGGCTGCTGATCAACGTGACCGCGGATACGGTGGTGCGTCTGCTGCCGCCGCTCATTCTGAGTCAGGAGGAAGCCGCAAAGCTGGTCGACATACTGTCGGGGCTGATCAGGAAATTTCTGGGGCAAGCGGCATGATCCGGCATTTCCTGCAATTCAGGGATTTGAGCCGCGACGAGTTGACGCACCTGTTCGAGCGCACGTGCTGGATCAAGCAGCAGTTCAAGGCCTACCAGCAGTATTGGCCGCTGACCGACCGCACGCTGGTGATGATTTTCGAGAAAGCCAGCACGCGCACGCGTTTGAGCTTCGAGGCCGGCATGCAGCAGCTGGGCGGTTCGGCGATCTACCTCAACACGCGCGACTCCCAGCTGGGACGCGGCGAGCCGGTGGAAGACGCGGCGCAGGTGATATCGCGCATGAGCGATATCGTGATGATCCGCACTTTCGAGCAGGAGATCATCGAGCGCTTCGCCGCCAACTCGCGCGTGCCGGTGATCAACGGGCTGACCAACGAATACCATCCGTGCCAGATCCTGGCCGACATCTACACCTTCATCGAGCACAGGGGGCCGATCCAGGGCAAGACGGTGGCGTGGATAGGCGATTCCAACAACGTCTGCAACACCTGGCTGCAGGCGGCGGAAGTGCTGGATTTCAACGTGCACGTTTCCACGCCGCCGGGCTACGAGGTGGAGCAGGAGCGCGCCGGATTGTACGGACACGCGCACTACGAGGAATTCGCCGACCCGATGGAAGCCGCGCGCGGCGCCGATCTGGTGACCACCGACGTGTGGACCAGCATGGGCTTCGAGGCCGAGAACGAAGAACGCATGCGCGATTTCGCCGACTGGCAGGTGGATGCCGACATGATGCGTGTCGCTACTAGGGACGCGGTATTCATGCACTGTCTGCCGGCGCACCGCGGCGAAGAGGTCGCGGCGGAGGTCATCGACGGGCCGCAAAGCGTGGTATGGGATGAAGCGGAAAATCGCCTGCATGTCCAGAAGGCGCTGATGGAATATCTTTTGTTAGGAAAAGTAAGTCAATGAGTGATATCAAGAAAGTCGTGCTCGCCTATTCCGGCGGGCTGGATACTTCGGTGATCCTGAAGTGGCTGCAGGACGTGTACCAGTGCGAAGTGGTGACCTTCACCGCCGACATCGGCCAGGGCGAAGAACTGGAGCCGGCGCGCGCGAAGGCGAAGAAGTTCGGCGTCAAGGAAATCTACATCGACGATCTGCGCGAGGAGTTCGTGCGCGACTTCGTGTTCCCGATGTTCCGCGCCAACACCGTGTACGAAGGCGAATATCTGCTCGGCACCTCGATCGCGCGCCCGCTGATCGCCAAGCGCCTGATTGAAATCGCCCGTGAAACCAATGGCGACGCCATTTCCCACGGCGCGACCGGCAAGGGCAACGACCAGGTACGTTTCGAGTTGGGGGCTTATGCGCTCAACCCCAACATCAAGGTCATCGCGCCATGGCGCGAGTGGGATTTGCTCTCGCGCGAGAAACTGATGGCTTACGCCGAAACGCATGGCATCCCGGTCGACATGAAGCACAAGCAGGGCGGCAGCCCATATTCCATGGACGCCAACCTGCTGCATATCTCCTATGAGGGGCGCCATCTGGAAAACCCGGCGGCGGAAGCCGAGGAATCGATGTGGCGCTGGACGGTATCGCCGGAAAAGGCCCCCGATGCCGCCGAGTATCTGGATATCGAGTACGAGAAGGGCGATCCGGTAGCGCTCAACGGCAAGAAAATGAAGCCGCACGAAATCCTGGCCGAGTTGAACCGCCTGGGCGGCAAGCACGGCATCGGCCGCCTCGACCTGGTGGAAAACCGCTACGTCGGCATGAAGTCGCGCGGCTGCTACGAAACCCCGGGCGGCACGATTATGTTGCGTGCTCACCGCGCCATCGAATCGCTGACGCTGGATCGAGAAGTCGCGCACTTGAAGGACGACCTGATGCCGCGTTACGCCAGTTTGATCTATAACGGCTACTGGTGGAGTCCGGAGCGCGTGGCGCTACAGACGCTGATCGATCACACGCAACAGAGCGTCAACGGCTTCGTGCGCGTCAAGCTGTACAAGGGCAACGTCATCGTCACCGGTCGCGACAGCAAGACCGATTCGCTGTTCGATCCGACTATCGCCACGTTCGAGGACGACGCCGGCGCCTACGACCAGAAGGACGCGGGCGGATTCATCAAGCTCAATGCGTTGCGCATGCGCATCGCAGCCAATTTACGCAATAAGAAAGGTTAATCATGGCCCAGTTCGATAATGTCAGCGTCAAGACCAAGGCAAACGTCTATTTCGATGGCAAGTGCGTCAGCCACACTATTATGCTGCCCAACGGCACGCGCAAGACTTTGGGCGTTATTTTTCCCGGCACACTGACCTTCAACACCGCTTCGCCGGAAGTGATGGAGCTCAACCTGGGCGTATGCAAGGTGCGCCTCAAGGGCGAGGAACACTGGAAAACCTACAAGGCCGGCGATAAGTTCACCGTGCCGGGCAATTCCAGCTTCGACATCGAAACGGTGGAGATGCTGGATTACGTCTGCCATTTTGAATAAAGGGTAGATAGCGATGCCATCTTTCGATATCACGTCCGAAGTCGATATGGTCGCGCTCAAGAACGCGATCGACGTGGCCGGACGGCAGATCACCAACCGCTACGATTTCAAGGGCACCTCGGCCCGCGTCGACCTCAACGAGAAAGATAATCTGATTACGCTGTACGGCGATTCGGATTTCCAGCTCGACCAGATCAAGGATATCCTGTTTCCCGCGCTGGAAAAGAAAGAGGCCGACAGCAGCAAGCGCCTCGACCAGCAGGACGTACAGAAGGTGTCCGGCAACAAGGTGAAGCAGGAAATGAAGATACGCGCCGGCATCGACAGCGAGCTGGCCAAGCGCATTGTGAAACTCATCAAGGATTCCGGCCTCAAGGTGCAGGCCAGCATCCAGGGCGATACGGTGCGGGTGAATGGTGCCAAGCGCGATTTGCTGCAGGACGCTATCGCGCATGTGAAGAAGTCGGTGACGGATTTCCCGTTGCAGTTTGGTAATTTCAGGGATTGATATTTAACCTCGGATAAGCGCCGATGAACGCAGATAAAATCCGGAAAGCTGGTGGTTGTCGGCGTGTATCGGCGTTCTTCGGCGGTTGATTAGATTTGACATGGCAAAAACTTTATACGACAAACTCTGGGAATCTCACGTAGTCCATCAGGAAGCCGATGGCACCGCGCTGATCTATATCGACCGCCACCTGGTGCATGAAGTCACCAGCCCGCAGGCCTTCGAGGGCCTGAAGCTGGCCGGACGCAAGCCGTGGCGCGTGGGCAGCATACTTGCCGTGCCCGACCACAACGTGCCGACCACCGACCGCAGCGCCGGCATCGCCGACCCGATCTCGCGCCTGCAAGTGGAAACGCTGGACCAGAACTGTGCCGAGTTCGGCGTCACCGAATTCAGGATGAACGACCTGCGCCAGGGCATCGTGCACGTCATCGGCCCGGAACAGGGTGCGACCTTGCCGGGAATGACCGTGGTATGCGGCGATTCGCACACCAGTACGCACGGCGCATTTGCCGCGCTGGCGCATGGCATCGGCACCAGCGAAGTGGAGCATGTGCTTGCCACGCAATGCCTGGTTGCCAAGAAATCCAAGGCGATGCAGGTCAAGGTAGAAGGGCAATTGCAGAAAGGCGTGACCGCGAAAGATATCGCGCTGGCGGTGATCGGCAAAATCGGCACCGCCGGCGGCACCGGCCATGCGATCGAATTCGCCGGTTCGGCGATTCGCGCGCTATCGATGGAGGGCCGCATGACGCTATGCAACATGGCGATCGAGGCCGGCGCACGGGCAGGCATGGTGGCGGTGGACGATATCACCATCGACTACCTCAAGGGTCGCCCGTATTCGCCAAACGCGCAACAATGGGACAAGGCCGTTGCCTACTGGCGCACGCTGAAGAGCGACGAAGGCGCGCAATTCGATGCGGTGGTGGAACTGGACGCCTCTGTAATCCAGCCGCAAGTCACCTGGGGCACCTCGCCGGAAATGGTGGTTGGAGTGGACGGCCGCGTGCCCGATCTGGCGCAGGCCAGGAACGAGGTGCAGCGCGGCGACTGGGAACGCGCTTATGCCTACATGGGCTTGCAGGCCAATACGCCGATCGGCGAAATCGCGATCGACAAGGTATTCATCGGCTCCTGCACCAATTCCCGCATCGAAGACCTGCGCGCGGCGGCGGCGATTGCCAGGGGCAAGCACATAGCCCCCAACGTCAAGCTGGCGCTGGTGGTGCCGGGCTCCGGCCTGGTCAAGGCGCAGGCTGAAAAAGAAGGCCTGGACAGGATTTTCAAGGACGCCGGTTTCGAGTGGCGCGAGCCGGGCTGCTCGATGTGCCTGGCGATGAATGCCGACCGGCTGGAGCCGGGCGAGCGCTGCGCGGCGACTTCCAATCGCAATTTCGAGGGCCGCCAGGGGCCGGGTGGGCGTACGCATTTGGTTAGTCCGGAAATGGCGGCTGCCGCAGCCGTGGCCGGGCATTTTGTCGATGTGCGGCTGTTCGTTGAGTAAGGGGAAACCATGAATAAAATGATCGCGTTGATGCTGGTGGGCGCCATGATTGCTCTCGCGGGCTGCAATACCGTGCAGGGCATGGGCAAGGATCTGGAGAAGGCTGGCGAAGCGGTACAGAAGTCGACCAAATAATATGCAAGCTTTTACCAAAATAGACGGCTTGGTGGCGCCGCTGGATCGTGCCAATGTCGATACCGACGCCATCATCCCCAAGCAGTTCCTGAAATCGATCAAGCGCAGCGGCTTCGGCCCGAACGCATTCGACGAGTGGCGCTATCTCGACCACGGCGAGCCCGGCATGGACAACAGCAAGCGTGCGCTGAATCCGGATTTCGTACTGAACCAGCCGCGCTATCAAGGGGCGTCCGTGCTGCTGGCACGCGAAAATTTCGGCTGCGGCTCCAGCCGCGAGCATGCGCCTTGGGCGCTGCTGGATTATGGCTTCCGCGCGATCATCGCGCCGAGCTTTGCCGACATCTTCTTCAATAACTGTTTCAAGAACGGCATCCTGCCGATCAAGCTGGATGCCGCGATTGTCGATCGGTTGTTCAACGAGGTGGCGCAGCAGCAGGACTACAGGCTGACGGTTGACCTGGAAACCCAGACCGTAACTACGCCCTCCGGCCAATCGTTTGGTTTCGACGTGGATGGACACCGCAAGCACTGCCTGCTGAATGGTTTTGACGATATCGGGCTGACCTTGCAGCAAGTGGACAAGATCAAGGAATTCGAGGCCAAGCACCGTACCGCGCAGCCTTGGTTGTTTAACTAGCCGCCAGCCGTCAGTGCCCGGCGTTCAGCTTAAAGACTGGCGCCGCAGGTTGATGGCTGAAAGCTGATTGCTGAAAGCTTTGGAAATGAAAATCGCAGTATTGCCGGGTGACGGCATTGGCCCCGAAATCGTTGCGCAAGCCGTCAAGGTTTTGTGTGCGCTGAATATCGGTCTGGAAATGGAAGAGGCTCCGATCGGCGGTGCCGGATATGATGCAGCGGGCGATCCCTTGCCGGAAGCGACCCTGAAGCTGGCGCAACAGGCCGACGCGGTGCTGCTCGGTGCGGTGGGCGGCTGGCAATACGACGCGTTGCCGCGCGACAAGCGCCCGGAGCGCGGCCTGCTGCGCATCCGCAAGGAGCTCAACCTGTTTGCCAACCTGCGTCCGGCACTGCTGTATCCAGAACTGGCGTCTGCATCGACCCTGAAGCCGGAAGTGGTGTCCGGGCTGGACATCATGATCGTGCGCGAACTCACCGGCGATATCTACTTCGGCCAGCCGCGCGGCATCAGCATCCTGGAAAACGGCGAGCGCGAAGGCATCAATACCATGCGCTACAACGAATCCGAAATCCGCCGCATTGGCCATGTTGCATTCGGTATCGCGATGAAGCGCAACAGGAAGGTGTGCTCGGTAGACAAGGCCAACGTGCTGGAGACCACCGAACTGTGGCGCCAGGTGATGATCGAGCTGTCCAAGGAGTACCCGGAAGTCGAGTTGAGCCACATGTACGTCGATAACGCCGCGATGCAGCTGGTGCGCAACCCCAAACAGTTCGACGTCATGGTTACCGGCAATATCTTCGGTGATATCCTGTCGGACGAGGCTTCGATGCTGACCGGCTCCATCGGCATGCTGCCGTCGGCGTCGCTGGATGCGAACAACAAGGGCATGTACGAGCCCAGCCATGGCTCGGCCCCGGATATCGCCGGCAAGGACATCGCCAATCCGCTGGCGACGATCTTGTCGGCAGCGATGCTGCTGCGCTACACCTTCGGCGATGAAGCGAACGCCGTGCGCATCGAGAGGGCCGTGAAAAAAGCGCTGGCGCAGGGCTACCGCACCGGCGATATCTGGACCGAGGGCACGAGCAAGGTTAAATGCAGCGCAATGGGCGATGCGGTAGTCGCTGCTTTGTAAGGAATAGTCATGTTGAGAGTTGGTTTTGTCGGTTGGCGTGGAATGGTCGGCTCGGTGCTGATGCAGCGCATGCGCGATGAGCGCGATTTCGACCATGTCGAGCCGGTATTTTTCACCACGTCGCAAGCCGGCGGGCGGGGGCCGGAGATCGGCAAGGAGGTTCCGCCGCTCAAGGATGCCAGGAATCTTGCAGAACTCAAGGCGATGGACGTCATCCTTTCCTGCCAGGGCGGCGACTATACCACCGAGATTTTCCCCAGGCTGCGCGCCGACGGCTGGAACGGCTATTGGATCGATGCCGCCTCCGCGCTGAGGATGGAACAGGATGCCATCATCATCCTCGATCCGGTCAATCTGAACGTCATCCGGGATGGTCTGGCCCAAGGCGTAAAGAATTATGTCGGCGGCAACTGCACGGTTTCGCTGATGCTGATGGGTTTGGGCGGGCTGTTCCGCGAGAATCTGGTGGAATGGGCGACTTCCATGACCTATCAGGCCGCCAGTGGCGCCGGTGCGCAAAACATGCGCGAGCTCTTGATGCAAATGGGCGAGGCCCATCGCGTGGCACAAGAAATGCTGGCCGATCCGGCTTCGGCGATCCTGGAGATCGACCGTGAAGTGGCGGGCACGCTGCGCGATAATAATTTTCCTACCGCGCACTTCGGCGTGCCGCTTGCAGGCAGCCTGATCCCATGGATCGACAAGGATCTGGGCAACGGCCAGAGCAGGGAGGAGTGGAAGGGTGCGGCCGAGACCAACAAGATTCTCGGCCTGGAGTCCTCTCCGATTCCCATCGATGGTTTATGCGTGCGTATCGGGGCGATGCGCTGCCACAGCCAGGCACTGACTATCAAGCTCAGAAAAGACGTGCCGATGGATGAAATCAACGGCATTCTGGCTTCGGCCAACGCTTGGGTAAGCGTGGTGCCTAACGAGCGCGAAGCCAGCATGAGCCAATTGACGCCCGCCGCAGTCACCGGCAAGCTTGCGGTTCCGGTCGGCCGCCTGCGCAAAATGAGCATGGGCGGCGAGTATCTTGCAGCCTTCACTGTGGGCGACCAGTTGCTGTGGGGTGCGGCCGAACCTTTGCGTCGCATGCTGCGTATTCTGATCGAGTATTAAAATACATCGAAAATGTAATGTTCATTATGAGCTTGCAACTCTAACTATTTGATGTTAATTTAATTAAAACGCTAATAGCCTTAAGGGTGGGACAGTGCACAATTCCAGAGTAAAACGGATTTCGCTGGCGGTCTGCTTCGCGTTGATGCCTATCGCTTCATACGCTGCGGGATTGGGCAAGTTGACAGTGATCTCCGGCTTGGGGGAACCTCTGAGCGCCGAGGTCGAGTTGCTGTCCACCACCAAGGACGAGCTCGCTTCGCTATCTGCGCAAATCGCCTCCAGCGCAGTATTCGCCGAACAGGGCGTCGAGCGGGCGGCGGTGCTTTCCGCAGTTAGAGTCGAAGTGAGCAAGCGCCCGGACGGCACTCCGGTGTTGCGCTTGAGTTCGTCGCAACCAATCAGCGATCCGTTCCTGGACATGCTGATCCAGGTCGAATGGTCTTCCGGCCGTCTGTTACGCGAATATACCGCGCTGCTCGATCCCCCAGGCTACGGCGATCGTTCGGCTACAACTTCTGCCGCAGCTTTGCCTGGCGCCGGTGCGGCACAAGCGGCGCCCGTTCCGGGGGCGTCCACGGAAAAGATCTCCCGTAAGGGCAAAACGCACAAGGGCGCGGCGGCCCAAGCCCCGGTCGATACTGTTTCCACCGAGAAGCCCGAAGGCCATATGGTCCAGAAAGGCGACACCCTGCGCGCCATCGCCAGCCAGTCCCAGGTAGAGGGGGTCAGCCTTGAGCAGATGCTGGTAGGCTTGTATCGTGCCAACAAGGAAGCGTTTGCCGGGGGCAACATGAATCGCCTCAAGGTGGGGCAGATCATCCATGTGCCAGCGCCGGATGAGCTGCAGGCAGTTACCCAGGGCGAGGCAGTCAAGGAGATTCGCGTCCAGACCGCAAACTGGAACGCCTATCGCAATAAATTGGCTGGCATGGTGGCGGAATCGGCCCCGGCGCGGGAAGAGCCGTCTTCCCAGACTGCAAGCGGCAAGATTACCGCTCCCGCCGAGGATAAGTCCGCGGTGCCGGCACAGGGCCCGCGCGATGTGGTTAGGCTTTCCAAGAGCGAATCCGGAGCGGTCGCCAAGGGAGGGGCCGCCGATGTTGCAAGCCGCTTGACCGCGTTGCAGGAAGAAGCCACCGCGCGAGAAAAGGCCATCAAAGAAGCCGATGCGCGCGTCAGCGTACTGGACAAGCAGCTGCAGGATATGCAGAAGCTGCTGGAAATCAAGAACAAATCCCTGGCCGAAGCGCAAAAAGGCGCTAAAGAGCCTGCGGCGGCAACGCAGGAGGCGCCCAAGCCGGCACCCGGCGTCACACCGCCGCAGGAAGTTCCGGTTGCGCAGATAGCCAAACCTGTGCCCGAGCCGGCAAAGCCTGCCGCAGAGCAGGCGCCCGAAGCCCCTAAGGCCGAGGCCAAGCCGCAGGAGAAGACGCCGAAGAAAATCGTCCGTCCGCAACCGTTGCCGCCTAAATCCGAGCCTGGCATTTTTGATACCCTGCTGGACAACCCCTTGCTATTGGCTGCCGGTGGCGGAGGTTTGCTGGCCTTGATCGGCGGCATGTGGTTCTACCTGCGCAACAAGCGCAGGAAAGGCCTGGACAGCTTTGAGCAGGGCATCCTCACTACCGGCGGTCTCAAGCCGAATACCGTCTTCGGCAATACCGCCGGAGGCACCGTCGATACCGGCAACACGTCATTCCTGACCGACTTCGGTCAAGGCGCCACCGCCGGCATGATCGATACCAACGATGTCGATCCCATTGCCGAAGCTGAAGTGTATATGGCCTATGGCCGCGATGTTCAGGCAGAAGAAATCCTCAAGGATGCGCTCGCCAAGGAGCCGAAGCGCCATGAGTTGCATCTGAAGCTGCTGGAGATTTTTGCCAATCGCAAGGATACGGCAGCGTTTGAGACGCTGGCAGGCGAACTGTATGCCGCGTTGGGTGCGACGGATGCAACCTGGGCCAGGGTGGCCGAAATGGGCCGCAAGCTGGAGCCGGATAATCCGCTCTACGGCGAAAGCGCTTCTCATCCTAAAGCGGAAGTTTCCGCGGTCGATTTTGACGCCACAATGATCCAGCAGGCTCCCCCTCCGGTCCCGGATAGTCTGGATCTCAGCCTGGGTGCGGAAGACGCGACATTGGATTTTTCTTTGGACGAAGCGGTAGCCGATACGACAGCAGGCGCGCTTGAGCCGGCGACTGAAAACAATGCGTTGGATTTCGATATCGGCGGCCTGGAATTGACATCGAAAACGCCGCAGGCCGCAGCCGTCGATGAGTCATTGCCTGATCTTGACGTTTCCGTGGCGGACCTGGAGCTTCCTGCGTCTCAGGAATCCGGCCTTGAGCCTGCCGGGCTCCCAGGGGCATCTGTCGAGCAGGAAACCGCAGGCCTTGATTTTCAGCTGGATCTGCCTGAACCTGCCGCCGAGGAAAACGCTCAACTGGATGTGGCCGATCTTGGCGTAGAAGCCCTGCCGGATTTGCCTGAAACTGAAACTCCGGTGATGGAGGAAAGTAGCGGCGGCATTTCTCTCGATTTACCGGAGCTGGACGTTCCTGCGTCAGGCGAAGCGTCTTTGGCGGAACAAGAGCAAGCCGTTGATCTCGCATTGCCGGAACTGGAACTGCCGGCGCTGCAAACTGCCGAAACCGGGCAGCCGGAAACGATGCCTCAGGAAAGCGCCGCACAGCAGGCATCGGAATCGTCATTCGATCTTTCGGCACTCGATATGCCGGAGCCGATGTCAGATTCGACTGAATCCGCTGCCGAAGCCGAGTCTTCGCTACCAGACCTGGATGTGTCTGTGGCCGAGACTGGGGCTGCCGAGGAAGTTTCACTCGATCTTCCTGCGAAAGAACCGGCTCAAGTTGCTTCCTTGGATATGGATTTAACTGCTGATCTTCAGGAACCGCCTGCTGCAGCGGAAGAGGCTGTGGATATTGACCAGAGCATGATGTCTGAAATGCCGGTTGAATCTGCGGTCACTGAAATCGAACTGGAAGAGGCGCCGGCAGAAGCAGCCAGCGGGCTGGACTTCAATTTTGATGTCGATCTTGGTGAGCCGGAGCAACCAGCGAATACGGCGGAAGCTGCGGCCACGGAACTGCCTGATCTTGATCTTTCCGGCATAAATCTCGATGTCGCTGATGCCGATACGATGGAAATGGCCGGCGCCACGGAGGAAATCACGCTATCGGCTTCGGAATCCCCGGACGTAGACACCAAGCTCGACCTTGTCACCGCCTACATCGATATGGGAGACCAGGAAGGCGCACGGGAACTGTTGCAGGAAGTATTGAAGGAGGGCGGCCCGACACAGCGCGAAAAAGCGCAAAAATTGTTGGAAGGCCTCGACTAATTTGGCAGTTATCGAGTTTGCAGCCGGGCTGAACGCCCGGCTTTTTTGTTTGTCGGGCTGGCATGCATCCTCTTGTTAGAATCGTTTGCCTGATTGCCTTTGCCGTTGCGCTGCAACTGATGCAATGGCGCCTCTTGGCAACCGCATGCATACTGTTGCCGGTGCTGTTGGTCTGGCGGGGCGCCTCCGTTTTTCTTGTGCTGATTCGCCGCGCACGCTGGCTATTGCTATCCATCCTGCTGATCTACGCCTTTGCCACGCCCGGCGAGTATCTGCATGGCTTCCCCGATTATGCGGCACCCACCTACGAAGGCTTGCGCATCGGAGTGATCCAGATGGCGCGACTGGCGGCCATGCTGGCGGCATTGTCGTTATTGCTCGCCACCTCCAGCCGGGAAGACATCATGGTCGGGGTATATCTTCTGCTGCAGCCTTTACGCGTGCTTAAGCTTGCCCCCGAGCGTTTTTCCGCGCGCCTGTGGCTGACGCTGCATTACGTCGAGACCATGCCCAAGGGCGTGCTGCTGCGCCTGCGCCAGCACGGCTGGCGTCTTGAGGATATCCTGCAGGAGGATGTGGAGCGACCCGATGTCGTGCTGATGCGATTCCCGAAATTCAATTGGCACGATGCGCTGGTGGTGCTGCTGTTGCCGATGCTGTTCTGGATGCTGGCATGAGAATGGCGCTTGGGCTGGAATATGATGGCAGTCGTTTTTGCGGCTGGCAAAGCCAGCCCTCCGGTTGCGGCGCGCAAGACCATCTGCAGACGGCGCTGGCGCGCATGGCCGGGCATGAAATCAAGGTGGCCGCGGCCGGGCGTACCGATGCCGGTGTGCATGCGTTGTCGCAGGTGGTACATTTCGACACTGCAGTAAATCGCCCGCAGAATGCCTGGGTGCGCGGCGTCAATGCCTTTTTGCCGCCAGGCTTGCGCGTATTGTGGGCGCGCGAAGTCGATGCCGGATTCCACGCCCGTTTCAGCGCCGAGCGCCGCAGTTATCAATATCTGCTGCAGATCAGTCCGGTAGCGCCGGCGGTGCTGGCCGGCAAAGTCGGCTGGTACCATCGGCCGCTGGATATCGAGGCCATGCGCCGGGCTGCTGCCCATTTGCCGGGCGAGCACGATTTCAGTGCTTTTCGTGCGGCCGAATGCCAGGCGAAATCCCCCGTCAAGCATTTATATCGGGCCGACATCCGCCCGCATGGCAACACGCTGCTGTTTGAATTCAGCGCCAATGCCTTTTTGCATCACATGGTGCGCAATCTTGTCGGCAGCCTGGTTTATGTCGGTAAAGGCGAGCATGCGGCGGAATGGGTGAAAACCTTGCTGGAGCATAAAGACCGGCGTTTCGCCGCGCCCACCTTTATGCCGGACGGCCTTTACCTGACCGGGGTGCATTACGACGCACGCTGGCAATTGCCGGTCTGTGCACGTTCGTTGCCGCTCGGCTGACAGCGGACGGCGTTTCGGATAACCTACGGCTTTTTCTGCGATATCAATGGTCACCCGAGCAAAAATCTGCGGCATCACCCGCGTCGAGGATGCGCTGGCTGCGGTCGCCCATGGCGCCAATGCGATCGGCCTGGTGTTTTATGAAAAAAGCCCGCGCCAGGTAAGCATGAGCCGTGCGGCGGAAATCGTTGCCAGCCTGCCGCCTTTCGTCGCTGCCGTCGGCCTGTTTGTCGATGCGGAGATGGATCTGGTGCACGACGTCCAGCAGCAGGTCCGGCTCGACTTTCTGCAATTTCACGGCGATGAATCGCCGGATTATTGCCAGGCCTTTGATTTTCCTTACATCAAGGCCTTGCGCGTCAGGCCGGGGCTAAATTTGTTACAATACGCGGCTGATTTTGCCTCCGCGCGAGCATTGTTGCTGGATGCCTATCAGGAAGGCGTCGCCGGCGGGACGGGCAGGACTTTCGACTGGGACCTGATTCCGGCCGGTCTGCCCAAGCCGGTCATCCTGGCCGGTGGCCTCAATGCCGCCAACGTCGGCGCAGCCATCCGGCGCGTTCGTCCTTATGCGGTGGACGTCAGCGGCGGAGTCGAGCGGGAAAAAGGAATAAAGGACGCGGCCAAGATAGCTGCGTTCATGCGAGGAGTGCTTGATGCAGAAGTATGATTTTCCGGATGTGCGCGGCCATTTCGGTCCTTACGGCGGCGTGTTCGTTGCCGAAACCCTGATCGAGGCGCTGGATGAATTGCGTGCGATGTACGACAAGTACCGGCTGGATCCGGCCTTCCTCGCCGAGTTCGCCGACGACCTTAAGCACTACGTCGGCCGCCCCAGCCCGATTTATCACGCCAAGCGCCTGTCGGACCATCTCGGCGGTGCGCAGATCTACCTCAAGCGCGAAGACCTCAACCACACCGGCGCGCACAAGATCAACAACTGCATCGGCCAGGCGCTGCTGGCGAAAAAGATGGGCAAGCCGCGCGTGATCGCGGAAACCGGCGCCGGTCAGCATGGCGTGGCGACGGCCACGGTGGCCGCGCGCATGGGGCTGGAGTGCGTGGTGTACATGGGCTCCGAGGATGTCAAACGCCAGTCGCCGAATGTATTCCGCATGAAGCTGCTGGGCGCGGCCGTGGTGCCGGTGGAATCCGGTTCCAAGACGCTCAAGGATGCGCTCAACGAAGCCATGCGCGACTGGGTAACCAACGTGGAAAGCACGTTTTACATCATCGGCACCGTGGCCGGCCCGCATCCGTACCCGATGATGGTGCGCGATTTTCAGGCGGTGATCGGCGTCGAGGCCAGGCAGCAGATGCAGGAAATGCTGGGGCGCCAGCCGGATGCGGTGATCGCTTGCGTGGGCGGCGGTTCCAATGCGATGGGCATTTTCTATCCCTATATCGAACTCGATAGCGTGCGGCTGATCGGCGTCGAGGCCGGCGGTTACGGCCTCGAGACTGGCAAGCATGCGGCGCCGTTGACCGTGCACAGCCCGGCGGGCGTATTGCATGGCAACCGCACGCGCTTGATGCAGGATGAAGGCGGCCAGATCATCGAAACCCATTCGATTTCCGCCGGGCTGGATTATCCCGGCGTCGGCCCCGAGCATGCCTGGCTGCAGGACAGCCATCGTGCCGAATACGTGGCGATCAACGATGACGAAGCGCTTGCTGCCTTCCACACGCTGTGCCGCATGGAAGGCATCATCCCGGCGCTGGAATCCAGCCATGCCGTCGCGCATGCGATGAAAATGGCGCCCACCATGTCGCGCGATGCGGTGCTGCTGGTCAACCTTTCCGGCCGCGGCGACAAGGACATCAATACCGTCGCCACTCTTTCCGGCATCAAGCTCTAACCATGTCACGCATACAATCCACTTTCTCCAATCTCAAACAGCAGGGCAAAAAAGCCCTGATCCCTTATATCACCGCCGGCGACCCCAATCCGGCGCTTACCGTACCGCTGATGCATGCGATGGTGGAGGCCGGGGCCGACATTATCGAACTGGGGGTGCCGTTTTCCGATCCGATGGCCGACGGCCCTGTCATTCAGCGTGCCAGCGAGCGCGCCTTGGCGCACCATGTCAGCCTCACCGATGTGCTCGGCATGGTCGCTGAATTCCGCAAGGCCGACGACACGACGCCGGTGGTGCTGATGGGCTATGCCAATCCGGTGGAGGCGATGGGCTACCAGAAATTCGCCAACCTGGCGGGTCACAGCGGTGTCGACGGCGTCTTAACGGTGGATTACCCGCCCGAGGAGTGCGAAGAGTTCGTGGCATTGTTGAACCAACACCGGATCGACCCCGTGTTCCTGCTGGCGCCGACTTCTGCTGCCGCCCGCGTCGAGGCGGTGGTCAAATCTGCCAGCGGCTTCGTCTATTACGTTTCGCTCAAGGGCGTGACCGGCGCCAGCAATCTCGATATCGAAGAGGTGTCGCGCAAGGTGGCGGCGATTCGTACGCTGACTACGCTGCCGATCGGCGTCGGCTTCGGCGTGCGGGATGCCGCCACGGCCAAGGCCGTAGCCGGCATCGCCGATGCGGTGGTGGTCGGCAGCCGTACGGTGCAGGAAATCGAAAACTCCGGCGAGCAGGAAGTCGTGGCCAATGTCAAGAAGCTGGTCGGCGAGCTGCGCGGCGCCATTGATAGCTTATAAGCCAAAGGTATTTCATGAGCTGGTTGCAAAAACTCCTCCCCCCCAAGATCAAGCGCGGCGATAGCGCCGCCAGGAAAACCGTGCCCGAGGGGCTGTGGAGCAAGTGTCCCAACTGCGAATCGGTGCTCTACCGTACCGACCTGGAAAAAAACCAGGAAGTCTGCCCCAAATGCGGCTTTCATAATCGCATCAATGCCCGCAGCCGGCTGGATATGGTGCTCGATGCGGAAGGCCGCTTCGAAATCGGTACCGAGGTCACACCGCTCGATCCGCTCAAGTTCAAGGACAGCAAGCGTTACGCCGACCGGCTCAAAGCCAGCCAGGCCGAAACCGCCGAAACCGATGCCCTGATCGTGATGCAAGGCAGCATCAAGACCGTGCCGGTAGTGGCGGCAGCCTTCGAGTTCCGCTTCCAGGGCGGGTCCATGGGCTCCGTGGTGGGCGAGCGCTTCGTGCGCGGCGTCAATAATTGCATCGAGAACAATCTGCCGTTCATCTGTTTCTCCGCCAGCGGCGGCGCGCGCATGCAGGAGGGCCTGTTTTCGCTGATGCAGATGGCCAAAACCAGCGCGGCACTGACCGCGCTGGCGCGCGCCAGGCAGCCATTCATTTCGGTATTGACCGACCCTACCATGGGTGGCGTTTCCGCCAGTTTCGCGATGCTGGGCGACGTGATCATCGCCGAGCCGGGCGCACTGATCGGTTTTGCCGGTCCGCGCGTCATCGAGCAAACCGTGCGCGAAACCCTGCCGGATGGTTTCCAGCGCGCCGAATTCCTGCTGGAGCACGGCGCCGTGGACATGATCGTGGATCGTCGCGAAATGCGCGACCAGTTAGTCACGTTGCTCACCAGTCTGCTGCGGATGCCGGCCGTCGCTTGATCTGCGCAAATAGGATATGCGGAACGAAGTGCATCTTTATTGCACTATAAATTCTGATTATTCCGCCACTCTGTTTCCATGCCCCCTTCAACGCTTCCTGACTGGCTTTCCTATCTCGAGCGGCTGCACCCCAAGTCCATAGAGCTCGGCCTTGACCGCGTCAATCGGGTCAGGCTGCGGATGGGGTTGGCGCCGGATTTCCCGGTGATCACCGTCGGTGGAACCAACGGCAAGGGCTCGACCTGTTCGATGCTGGAGCGCATTCTGAGCGAAGCCGGGTATCGTGTCGGCTGCTACACATCCCCCCATCTATTGCGCTACAACGAACGCGTGCGTATTTCCGGCCAGGAAGCGGACGATGACCAGCTATGCGCGGCTTTTGCCCAGGTGGAAGCCGCGCGCGGGGATATTCCGCTGACTTATTTCGAGTTCGGTACGTTGGCGGCGATATGGCATTTTACTGAGGTCGATGTCGATGCGGCCGTGCTGGAGATCGGCCTGGGCGGCAGATTGGATGCCGTGAATGCGTTCGAACCCGATTGCGCGGTGATTACCAGCATCGATCTCGATCATCTGGATTATCTCGGCAATACCCGGGAAAGCATAGGCTTTGAAAAGGCCGGCATATACCGTGCCGGCGTTCCGGCGCTTTGCGGCGATCCGGCTCCGCCAAAATCGGTGCCTGAGAGTGCGCATCGAGTCGCAGCGGAATATATGCAGATTGGCGTGGATTTTGGTTACGAGGCCAACGAGAACAATTGGAATTTCTGGACTAAAGGCGCGCGCATTGAAAACCTGCCGTTGCCGGCGCTGAGCGGCAGTTTCCAGCTGGACAACGCGGCTTGCGCGGTAGGGGCGCTGCTGGCTATGCGCGAAACGCTCCCGGTTACCGTCGAACAGATTCGTGCCGGGCTGTCCAATGTGAGGCTGCCTGGGCGATTCCAGATATTGCCGACCAGGCCGCAGATGATTCTCGACGTGGCGCACAATCCGCACGCTGCACGCGGACTGGCTGGAAATCTCCGGCAAACGGGAAATGACAGAGGGCGCACGCTGGCGATATTCGCGATGCTGGCCGATAAAGACATTGCCGGGGTGCTGCATGCGGTGGCGTCCGAAATCGATGAATGGTTTCTGGCAGGAATCGATAACGTTCGCGGAACCTCCGCCGAACAACTGCAACAGATGGTGCGCGATCATGTGCCCGGAGCCCGGGTTACTGCGTTCGATTCCCTGGCCGCTGCCCTGAAGCAAGCCTGTCGTAGCGCGGGCGAAAATGATAGAATTGTGGCATTCGGCTCGTTTTATACCGTTGCCGATGTGCTGCGCGCGTTGCCAACCACTGGAACAGGCTTATGGCTGCTGAACAGCTGACCGACAAGGAAAATCAATTCAAAAAACGCGCGCGGCGGCGGCTGGTTGGAGCGGTCGCGCTGGTGCTGCTGATGGTTACGATACTGCCCATGGTACTGGATGACCGGGGCGGACAAAAAACGCCTCAGCCGGAAATCGCGATCAGTATCCCCAGCCAGGACGGCGCCGGGTTTTCTTCTAAAATCGTTCCGGTAACGCCCGAGCCTCCGGCTCCGGCCAAGCCGGCCGTCCAGATGACTTCACCGCTGGAAAAACCCGGTGAGGCGAAAGCTCCAACCGTAACCACTGCGGAACCCAAAAATCCTGTCGCTGTCTCCAACAAGGCCAAGCCGGTTGCCGTGGTGAATCTTGGGGAGCCGGTGTCGGCCGAAGACAAGCCAACTTCAGTGCAGCCCAAGGGCTTGCCGGAGACTGCCAAAAAAACTGATGCGCCAAAACCTGCTCAGCCTGCGGCGGCCGAGAGCAAAAAAGGAACGGTCTCGGTACAGGTCGGGGTGTTTTCCGATGCCGCCAAGGTCAAGCAAATACGGACCAGGATTGCCGAATCCGGAGTACAGTGTTACACCGAAAATCTGCAGACTCCCAAGGGCGTGAAAATTCGCTTGCGCTGCGGACCCTTCCCCGGAAAAACGGAAGCCCAGCAGGCACTTGAACATATCAAGGCTGCCGGTTTCGGCGGTATTCTGGTTACTAACCAGTGACGATATTCGATTATGTTGTGCTCGGCATTGTTGGAGTTTCCATTTTGCTGAGTCTGATGCGAGGATTCGTGCGGGAATTCCTGGGGCTCGCCAGTTGGGTGGTTGCCGCACTGGCTGCCAAGACTTATGCGGTGGATGTTGCGGTCATGCTGCCGGCGAGCATCCCGAATCAGGGCTTGCGCCTGGTTGCTGCCTTCGCTATCGTGTTTTTTGGCATTCTGCTGGTTGCCAGCCTGTTGGCAATCGCGCTGGGCGAATTATTCAGGAAAGTGGGCTTGGGCTGGCTGGACCGCGGACTGGGCGGGCTGTTCGGCTGCGCGCGCGGTCTGCTGATCGTAGGCGTGCTCGTGCTTCTGGGCGGACTCACTTCCTTGCCGCAGGACCCACGCTGGCGCGATGCGATGTTCAGCGCCCCTTTGGAGGCCATGGTGATGTCCATCAAGCCATGGCTGCCGCCGGAAATGACGAAACATATCAAGTACGATTGATCAGGCTTAAACCATGTGCGGAATTATTGGCATTGTAGGCAAGAACCCGGTAAACCAGAGCCTCTACGACGGGCTGCTGGTGCTCCAGCATCGCGGCCAGGACGCGGCGGGTATCGTCACCTGCGATGGCGGCACGTTTTACATGCACAAGAATAACGGCCTGGTGCAGGATGTATTCCAGACCCGGCACATGCGCAACCTCAAGGGCAACGCCGGTATCGCCCATGTGCGCTATCCCACCGCAGGCAGCTCTTCCGCAGCCGAGGCGCAGCCGTTTTACGTCAATTCCCCGTTCGGTATCGTATTGGGCCACAACGGCAACCTGACCAATTCCGAGCAGTTAAAGCGCGAAATGTTCCGCCAGGACTTGCGTCACATCAATACCAATTCCGATTCGGAAGTGCTGCTCAACGTGCTGGCGCACGAAATCGAGCAGGCGGCGGGCAATACCTCGCTCGATAATGACATGATTTTCAAGGCAGTGGCGGGTGTCCATCGGCGCTGCCGCGGCGCATATGGCGTGGTGGCGATGATCGCGAATTATGGCATGCTGGCCTTTCGCGACCCTTACGGTATCCGCCCGCTGGTCATCGGCCGTGCACAAACCGAAAAAGGCATCGAGTATGTGGTGGCCTCGGAAAGCGTCGCGCTGGACGTGCTGGGTTTCGAAATGGTGCGCGATGTTGCGCCGGGCGAGGCGGTGTTCGTCGATCTTGACGGCCATTTCTATTCCCGCCAATGCGCGGAGAATTCCGTGCTGAGTCCCTGTATTTTCGAGTATGTCTATCTGGCGCGCCCCGACTCCGTGATTGATGACGTTTCGGTTTACCAGACGCGTCTGCATATGGGGGAGAGCCTGGCGGAAAAAATACATAACGAATGGTCGCATCACGATATCGACGTGGTGATTCCGATCCCCGACACCAGCCGCCCCAGCGCGCTGCAACTGGCCAATGCGTTGAATCTGACCTATCGCGAAGGGTTCATCAAGAACCGCTATATCGGTCGTACCTTCATCATGCCGGGGCAGGCACAGCGCAAGAAGTCGGTGCGCCAGAAGCTCAACCCGATCGGCATGGAATTCAAGGGCAAGAACGTGCTGCTGGTGGATGACTCCATCGTGCGTGGCACGACCTCGGAGCGCATCGTGCAGATGGCGCGCGAAGCCGGAGCCAACAAGGTGTTTTTTGCTTCGGCGGCGCCTCCGGTGCGCTTTCCCAACGTTTACGGCATCGATATGCCGAGCCGCAGCGAACTGCTTGCCACCGGGCGTTCCGACGAGGATATCTGCCGTGAAATCGGCGCCGATGCGCTGCTCTACCAGGATTTGAGCGCGCTGGTACGCGATGTGAAACTGGGCAACCCCGATATTACGCGTTTTGACTGCTCCTGTTTTGACGGCGATTACGTGACCGGCGATGTGACCGAGAGCTATCTTGCCGCGATCGAAATGGCACGCCAGGATGGTGAAAAATCGATCAGGCCGGCCAACTCCAGCACCCAGCTGGATCTCAATCTGGTCGGGGCCGATCAAGTCGAGGAAGAAGCTGGCTGACGGTTGACAAATCAGTCGTCGAAGTCGACAATCCATCACAGCGCCGATTTGAATCAGCTTGCGGGCGCGTTAAAAATACAGCTAAAGCGAGGGCAACCCGATTTAGCGTGCGCTGATCGGGTTTTTTTACGCCCATGGAATTGAAAAGGTGAACGACGATGAACAATGATAAATGGCATTTCGATACCAACGCGGTACGCGCCGGCAGTTTGCATACCGAATTCGGTGAGAACTCGGAAGCGATGTTCCTGACTTCCAGCTTCGTATTCGAGAGCGCCGCCCAAGCCGCAGCGCGCTTCGGCGGGCAGGAGCCCGGCAATATCTATTCCCGCTTCACCAACCCCAGCGTCACGATGTTCCAGGACAGGCTGGCAGCGCTGGAGGGCGCGGAATTCTGCGTGGCTACCTCGTCAGGCATGTCGGCCATCCTGGCTTGCGTGATGGGGTTGTGTTCGGCTGGCGACCATATCGTCGCCTCGCGCAGCATTTTCGGCACCACGGTGCAATTGTTCGGCAACATACTCAAGCGCTGGGGGCTGGAGACGACCTTTGTTTCTCTGACCGACCCCAGAGAATGGGAAGCGGCGGTCAAGCCGAACACCAAGCTGTTTTTCGTGGAAACGCCGTCCAATCCGTTGACCGAAGTATGCGATATCAGCGTGTTGGCCACACTGGCAAATAAATCCGGTGCGCTGCTGGTGGTGGACAATTGTTTTTGCTCGCCGGCTTTGCAAAGGCCTATTGAGCTTGGCGCGGATATTGTCGTGCACTCGGCGACCAAATACATCGACGGCCAGGGCCGCTGCCTTGGCGGCGCCGTATTGGGCAAAAAGGAGGTGCTGGAACCGGTGTACGGCTTTTTGCGCACCGCCGGGCCGTCCTTAAGCGCGTTCAATGCCTGGGTGTTCCTGAAAGGGCTGGAAACCCTGCCGTTGCGCATGGAAGCGCATTCCCGCAATTCCCTGTCCCTGGCGCAGTGGCTGGAGGCACAGCCGCAGGTGGCGCGGGTCTATTATCCGGGGCTGGTCTCGCATCCGCAGCACGCATTGGCGATGAAGCAGCAGAAAACCGGCGGCGGCATCGTGTCGTTCGACCTCAAGGGCGGCAAGGATGCCGCCTGGAAGCTGATCGACAGCACCCGTTTGCTGTCGATTACCGCCAATCTGGGAGATGCCAAGACCACCATCACCCACCCGGCGACTACTACCCACAGCCGGGTTACGCCGGAAGCGCGTGCCGCTGCGGGTATTGGCGACGGGCTGGTGCGGATCGCGGTCGGCCTGGAGAATGTGGACGACATCAAGGCCGATCTGGCGCGTGGGTTGGGAGCCTGAGCTTCAGCATCGCCGGCAACAAAAAACGGGGCAATCGCCCCGTTTTTTATGGGTGAGCCGGTGATGGACTACAGAGCCTCGGCATTGTCAGCCAGATAGCTGGCCACGCCCGCGGTGGAGGCCTGCATGCCGGGCTTGCCCTTGCTCCAGCCGGCGGGGCACACTTCGCCGTGCTGCTCGAAGAACTGCAAGGCATCCACCATGCGCAGCATCTCGTCG
>NZ_DASXVH010000078.1:0-20469 GCF_036504375.1 Novimethylophilus sp. | reverse complement strand
CACCGGAGACTGGGGAGAGAGGGGAGAGAGGGGATGTTTATGCATGTTCAATGCCGGGATGCCAGCCCCTTCAAATAGATGCCGGCTTTCATCGGCTCCGTGACGACTTGCTCGCCGTTGCTCAAACCCGCCAGCACTTCTACCGCTTTGTCGCCCGACTCCTCTCCCAGCCGTATTTGACGAAACTGCAGCTGGCCCGACGCATTCACGACATACACCCCTGTCACCTCGCTGCGCCGCACCACTGCGGCATCCGGGATCAACAGCTTCACAGCCTGGCCGGTGGCGACATGCACGCGTGCATACATTCCCGGATAGATGCCTTTCAGATCTTTTGGCAACTCCAGCCGCACCAGCGAAACATGGGTGCGGTTATCCGCTTGCGGCAGCACGACGACAGAGGTTGCCTCCACCCAGCGGCCCAAGCCCGTGAACTCGATGCCGGCGCGCCCGCTCTTGCGCACTTCATCCAGCCTGTCCTGCGGAACGCTTGCGACCACGCGCAAGGTGGCGGGGTCGAATATCGTCAGCAATGCGCGCCCCAGACTGGCCATTTCGCCGACCTGCGCGTGACGGGCGGAAACCAAGCCGGAGAATGGCGCGGCAATGCTGGAAAAATTGCGTGTGGCGGAAGCCTGCGCTACGCCGGCCCTGGCCGCGGCGACTTGTGCCTGGGCCGCTTCAAAGCCGGCGCGCGCCTGGTCGAGCGCGGACTGGCTGATGAATTTTCTCGCCACCAGTTGCTGGCTGCGTTCGTACTGCGCCTGGGCGTTAGCCAAATTGGCCTGTGCCTGCGCCACCTGGGCTTGATTGCCGGCGACGTCGGGCCGGGCTGCGGAATCGTCTATGCGCGCCAACAATTGACCTTGCTTTACCATATCGCCGGCATCCCACCGCAGCTCCAGAATACGGCCGGCCACTTGCGCCGCGATAGTGGACTGGCGCCCGGCCTCAACCACCGCCTCGGCGGCGTAACCGGCAGCCACCGGGCGATATTCTACCGGCGCTACGGCAAAAGGCAGCGCAGCATCCGCCAGACGGGGAAATAACACAATCAGAATCAATGCTCGAAGCATGTTTCGTTTCATGAAAATAGTTTATTATAATATTCTAATATTGTAAAGAGTAAAATAGACAGCCGAAACGGCTGCCTTGCCGGATTACTCCGCAACGCCGCAGAATACGTCGCGCATCAACTCGATCAGCTTGAGTGTGCGTGGGTCGGAAACGCGGTAATAAACGCGGTTGGCATCCTTGCGCGTACGCAGCACGTCTTTGTCGCGCAGGATGGCAAGATGTTGGGAGATATTGCTTTGCGTCGTGCCGACCTGTTCGACGATGTCCTGGACGCTGATTTCCCGGTCGCCGAGCACGCACAGGATTTTCAGCCGCAGCGGATGAGACATCGCTTTAAGCGCATGCGCGGCCTGTTCAATATGTTCGTCTTTATCGATCAGCTCTTGCTTGTCCATAGGTGACTCTCTGCTCGCCCAAGTCCGGAAACCGGGGCTAAGTGGCCGGCAATATTGAGGAAGTACGCCAAAGTATAATGCGTTTTGATGTGTTCTATTATAAAATAACGCGCTTATTCCTGATAAGCCAGCCTCGCTCATACGGCAATGAACGCCACATCAAACGCAACTCCCGCCCTCCTCCTGATCCTCGACGGCTACGGCCACGGCGGCGAAACTCCGGACAATGCGATCGCCCAGGCCAACAAACCGCATCTGGATGCGTTGTGGCGGGATTTTCCGCATACGCTGATCAACGCTTCGGAATCCCATGTGGGGTTGCCGGCGGGGCAGATGGGCAATTCCGAGGTGGGCCACCTGAACATAGGCGCAGGCCGCGTGGTGTACCAGGAATTCGAGCGCATCAACCATGCGATCAAGAGCGGCGAATTCTTCGCCAATCCGGTCCTGGTGCAGGCGGTGCAGAAAGCCAAGGCCGGCAATCACGCGCTGCACATATTCGGCCTGCTGTCCGACGGCGGCGTGCACAGCCATGAAAGCCATATCCAGGCCATGCTGGAAATGGCGGCGCGCGCGGGCGTGCGGGAGATCTACATCCACGCCTTCCTCGACGGCCGCGATACGCCGCCGCGCAGCGCCGAGCGCTACCTCAAGAGCCTCGAAGACAAATGCACGCAGCTCAAGGCCGGCCGCATCGCCTCCATTGTCGGCCGCTATTACGCGATGGACCGGGACAAGCGCTGGCCGCGCGTGGAATCGGCCTATATCCTGATCACCGAGGGCAAGGGCGATTTCACCGCCGAGAGCGCCCTGCAAGGCTTGCAGGCAGCCTACGCGCGCGACGAGAACGACGAGTTCGTCAAAGCCACCGCCATCGTGCCGCCCGGAGAGAATCCGGTACAGGTGAAAGACGGCGACGTCATTGTTTATATGAATTTCCGCTCCGACCGCGCGCGCGAACTGACGCGCGCCTTTCTCGATGCGGGCTTCGATGGCTTCGAGCGTCGGCGCGTGCCGCGCTTAAGCGGCTTCTATACGCTGACGATGTACAACAAGAACGAGCTCGCCGCCCAGGTCGCGTTCCCGCCGGAGCCCATCCACAACAGCTTCGGCGAATACATTGCCAAACTGGGGTTGAAGCAGCTGCGTATTGCGGAAACCGAGAAATACCCGCATGTCACGTTCTTCTTTAACGGCGGCGAAGAGCATATCTACGAGGGCGAAGACCGCATCCTGGTACAGTCGCCGGCAGTGGCAACCTACGATATGCAGCCGGAAATGAGCGCGTTTGAGGTCACCGACAAGCTGGTCGAGGCCATCTTGAGCCGCAAGTACGACGCCATTATCTGCAACTACGCCAATGCCGACATGGTAGGGCACACCGGCAACCTGGCCGCCGCCATCAAGGCGATCGAAACGCTCGATGCCTGCGTCGGGCGCGTCGTGGAGGCCATGCGCCAGACCGGCGGCGAAGTCATCATCACCGCCGACCACGGCAATGCCGAGACGATGCAGGACCATGCCAACCACCAGCCGCACACCCAGCACACCACCAATCTGGTGCCGTTCATTTATGTCGGCCGCCCGGCGCAGCTGCATGCAACCGGCGCACTGTCTGACATCGCGCCGACCCTGCTGCGCATGATGGGTTTGCCGCAGCCCCGGGAAATGACCGGCCATTCTCTCGTCGATTTCAACGAGATGCCAATTGTGGTCAGTGCCAAATAAGCCAGCGGCGGCGCATTCGCGTGCGCTGCTGCCGCTGGCCATGCTGACTACCATGCTGCTTGCCGCCTGCGGCGTCGCGGCGGCACAACCTTCCTCCCAGGCCGCATCCAGGGAATCGCTGCAGCAACTGCAAAGCCGCATCGAGAATCTCAAGCAGGAACTCGACCGCACCGAGGGCGCGCATACCGAAGCCAGCGACGCGCTGAAACAGAGCGAACAGGCGATCAGCGAGACCAACCGCAAACTCCGCGAACTGGTGCAACAGCAAAAAACCAGCGCTGCCGCGCTGAACGCGATCCGCAAGGACCGTTCCGGGCTTGAAACCATGATCGCGCTGCAACAGAAATTATTGAGCGACCAACTCTACCGCCAGCACTTGAACGGCCAGCAGGGCTACCTGCGGGCTTTGCTGGAACAGCGCGACCCGAACGCCATCGCGCGCGACGTTTATTATCTGGGCTACGTCTCCCGCGCGCGCGCGCGCCTGATCGAAAACCTGCGCCAGAACCTGACCCACGTCGCGCAACTCAACGCCCAGACCGAGTCCGCGCTGCAGGAAGTGGCCCAGTTCAAGAACGCCCAGGAAAAAGAACGGCAGGAACTGCAAAAGCAACAAACCGAGCGCAAAACCGTGCTGAAAAAACTGGCGGCACAAATCAAGTCGCAGCGCGGTGAAATCTCGCGCTTGCAGCGCGACGAAAAACGCCTGTCGCAACTGGTCGAGCGACTGGCGCGCATCGTGCCTAAAGCGCCTCCCAGAAAATCTGCGGTGCCCAAGGAAAAAAACCAGCGCAATGAAGCGCTGCCGACGCCGGTGCCGGGCGGCGGAGCGTTTGCCTCGCTCAAAGGCAAACTGCGCCTGCCGGCACGCGGCGAACTCGCCAACCGCTTCGGCGCTGCCCGCGAGGATAGCGGCGTGTCATGGAAAGGCCTGTTCATCCGCGCCGCCGAAGGCGACGAAGTGCGTAGCGTGGCCAATGGCCGCGTGGTTTTTGCCGACTGGCTGCGTGGTTTCGGCAATTTGCTGATCGTCGACCACGGCGACGGCTACATGAGCTTGTACAGCAACAACCAGTCGCTGCTGAAGAAAGTCGGCGACGAAGTATCGGCCGGAGACACCATCGCCGTGGTCGGCAACAGCGGCGGCAACCCGGAAGCCGGGCTGTATTTTGAAATACGCTATCAGAGCAAACCTTTCGATCCGCTCAGCTGGTGTTCGATCCGCTGATTCCAGCCCCTTAGTACCATATTAAAATAATCAATAATTTGATTTTATATGTATGATTAAATTGTGGTTAATTTAAAATAATTATATCTTATCGGATTTTTCAGGTAGCATAACTCCAGCGTTTTGCGTTGTTTCGATCTTCCGTAACCTCATCCCGAGGCTTGCCGAGGAGAAACCCAGTGACTGTCCTGACCGGCAACGAATCCTTGGCCCAGGGGCTGCTCGAAGCAGCCCCGGATGCAGTGGTCATTGTCGACGAGGCCGGGACCATTATCCTCGTCAACGCCCAGACCGAACAATTGTTCGGTTATGGCCGCGAGGAACTGGTAGGCAAACCGGTTGAAATCCTGATTCCAGCCGCTTTGAAGCGGCAGCACATCCACCACCGCGACACTTTTATCGCCGCGCCCAAAACCCGCCCGATGGGCATGGGCCGGGACTTGAGCGGCATGCGCAAGGACGGTTCGCTGGTTCCGGTGGAAGTCAGCCTGAGCCCGATGCAGACCGATGAGGGTCGCATCGTCATCAGCATCATCCGCGACGCCACCAAAAGCAAGCGTGTCGAGCGCGAAATGCGCGGCCTCAACACCCGGCTGAAACAGCATATGCAGGAACTGGTAGCTTCCAATCAGGAACTGGAGTCGTTCTGCTACTCGGTATCGCATGATCTGCGCGCGCCGCTGCGCAGCCTGGACGGCTTCAGTCTGGCACTGATCGAAGATTACGCAGACATTATGGACGATACCGGCAAGGACTATTTGCGCCGCGTGCGCGCCTCCAGCCAGCAGATGTCGCAACTCATCGACGGCCTGCTCAAGCTGTCGCGCATCACGCGCACCGAACTGCACCGGCAGGCGCTGAACCTCAGCGCCATCGCCCGGAAAACGCTGCAACAACTGCTAAAGTCCGATCCCGGCAGGGATGTCACGATCAACGTCATGGACGGCATGCAGGGCTATGGCGATCCCGACCTGATTGCGATTGCCTTGGGCAACCTGCTGGGCAACGCCTTCAAATTCAGCTCGAAAACACCGGACCCCGTCATCGAAATGAGCATGCAGGAGCAAGCCGGCAGCACGGTGTTTTGCGTCAGGGACAACGGTGCCGGCTTCGACATGGCCTACGCGGAAAAATTGTTCGGCGCCTTCCAGCGCCTGCATACCGCCGCCGAGTTCGAAGGCACCGGCATCGGCCTGGCGACCGTGCAGCGGGTGATTAATCGCCACGGCGGGAAAATCTGGGCAGAAGGCCAGGTGGGTCACGGCGCCGCCTTCTTTTTCACGCTGGAGAACATCCCTTAGCCATCGATCAAGGACCTCGCCATGGAACAGCGCCACCTGATACTGCTGGTTGAAGACAATCCGGACGACGAAGCGCTGACGCTGCGCGCTTTCAAGAAAAACAACATCGGCAACGAAATCGTCGTCGTGCGCAACGGCGAGGAAGCGCTGGATTTCCTCTACGCGCGCAACCGCTACGCCTCACGCGACAGGCACCAGCTGCCGCTGCTGATCCTGCTCGACCTGAAGCTGCCCAAGATCGACGGGCTCGAGGTATTGCGGCACATCCGCGCGCACGAGGATACGCGCCACACCCCGGTGGTGGTCCTGACCACTTCCGACGAGGATCGCGACCTGGCACGCAGCTACGACCTGGGCGCCAACAGCTTCGTCCGCAAGCCGGTCAATTTTCCCGAATTCATGGATAGCGTCAAACAAATCAGCATGTACTGGCTGATGGTGAACCAGCCGCCCAGAGGATAAGCATGCCAACACCGCTCAGAGCGCTGCTGATCGAAGACTCCGAAGACGATGCCTTGCTGGTATTGCGCGAGCTGCGCCGCGGCGGTTTCGATCCGCTGCACTATCGCCGGGTGGACACCGCCGATGCGATGACCGCGGCACTGGTGGACGAACCGTGGGACGTCATCCTTTCCGACTACACGATGCCGAAATTCAACCTGATGGCGGCGATCGCCATCCTCAAAGGAAACGGCTTCGATATTCCGCTGATCGTCATCACCGGCACGATAGGCGAAGAGCGCGCAGTGGAAACCCTGAAAGCCGGCGCCCAGGATTATCTGCTCAAAGGCAACCTGGTGCGCTTGCCATCCAGCGTCAACAACGTGCTGAACGAAGCCCGTGCGATGCGTGAGGCGCAGGCCGCCCACCACTTGGTGCAGAAACTGTCGCAGGTGGTCGAACAAACCGCAGACGGCGTCTTTATCACCGATATCCATGGCATCGTCGAATATGCCAACCCGGCGTTCGAACAGATGTGCGGCTACAGCGTCGAGGAACTGCTGGGGCACGACACGCGTTTTCTCAAATCGGGGCATCATGACGACAAGTTCTACCAATCGTTCTGGCAGACCGTGCTGGCAGGCAAAACCTTTCAGGGCACATTCATCAACCGCCACAAGGGCGGCGTGCTGTTTTACGAAGAAAAGGTGGTCACGCCGCTGGTCAACCAGGACGGGGAGATCGTGCATTTCGTCTCTACCGGACGCGACATCACCGAACGCTTGAGCTACGAAAACCGGCTTCGCCATCAAGCCACGCACGACCACCTGACCGGCCTGCCCAACCGCATCCTGCTGGAAGACCGCCTGCAGCAGGCTATCGCCTTTGCGGAAAGAAACCAGCATGCGATAGGTGTGGCATTCGTCGACCTGGACAACTTCAAACGCATCAACGATGCCTACGGCCATGCTTTCGGCGACCTGCTGCTGCGCAAGATCGCGCAAAACCTGCAAAACTGCTGCCGCGACAGCGATACGCTGGGCCGGCTGGGCGGGGATGAGTTCGTGATCGTGCTGGGTCAGCTGGATACAGCCGAAGATGCCTGCAACATTCCGTTGCGATTGCAGACGATTTTCAACATGCCCTATGTCGTCGAGGAGGTGGAAATCTTCGTCACCGCCAGCATCGGCATTTCGGTGTATCCGGAAGACGGTAAGGATACCGACAGCCTGCTGAAGAATGCCGATGCGGCGATGTACCACGTCAAAGCCCAGGGCAAAAACGGTTTCCAGCTGTATTCCCCGGAAATGAACGCCAGGCACCGCGAGCGCCTGAACATGGAAGCCGCGTTGCGCCGCGCGCTTGATCTGGAACAGTTCGTGCTGTACTACCAGCCGCAAATCGACATCGCCAGCGGCGAGGTGTTCGGCGTGGAAGCGTTGCTGAGATGGCGGCATCCGCGCCACGGATTGCTCCAGCCCATCGATTTCGTTCCTATCCTGGAAGAAACCGGACTCATCATCCCGGTGGGCGAATGGGTACTGCAGACCGCCTGCCGACAAAAACAGCTGTGGCGCGGCATGGGGCTGCAGGACCTGAACATGGCAATCAATATTTCCGGCCGGCAGTTCACCAGGAAGAACCTGGTGCATCAACTCCACCATCTGATCACGACGCACTGCGGCGACGTCAGCGGCATCGAGCTGGAAATCACCGAAAGCGTGGTGATGGCCAACGCCGCGTCCGCGATCGCCATCCTCAAGGAACTGAACGACCTGGGCATCCGCCTGGCGATAGACGATTTTGGCACCGGCTATTCGTCGCTCAGCTATCTGCGGCAGTTCCCCATCCACACGCTCAAGGTGGATCAATCGTTCGTGCGCGACATTGCCAGAAACGGCAATCAGGGGGAATCTATCGTGGTGGCAATCCTGTCGATGGCGCAGGCATTGGGGCTGTCCACCGTCGCCGAAGGCGTCGAAACACGGGAACAGCTGGGATTCCTTGCCAACCGCGGCTGCGATTACGCGCAGGGTTTTTATTACAGCGAATCGGTCAACCCCGAGACGCTGGAAAAACTGCTGCTGACAGCGTAAGCAGGGTTGGGCTATAACCGCAGCCGCAGAATCTCTGCGACTTCCTCGTCGGTCAGCACGACGGGATTGGTCTTCATGCTGTTGCCGCGACAATTCGCCACCACGCGCGGGATATCCGTCGCCGTCATACCGTAGGCAGACAGCCGCGGCAAGTCGAGCCGCCTTGTCCAGCTGGAAAGCAGTTCCCGCAGCGCCGCGCGCGCGTCTTCGTCGGCCAGCGACCTCCGTTGCGTCAGCACCCGTCCGACTTCCGCATATTTGCCCAATGCCGGACTATCGGGTGCGCGCTGCATCAACGCGCGCAGATTGGTTTCGCTGCATACCGCCACCAGCGTACCGCAAGCCACCCCGTGCGGAATCGGGAAGAACGCACCCAGCGGCGCGGCCAGACCGTGCACCGATCCCAGGCCGACCTGCGCCAGCGCGATGCCGGACAGCAGCGCGGCATAGGCCATCGCGGCTCGTCCTGCGGCGGCATGCGGCGTATCGTCCAGCCATTCGAACAGGCCGTCGCGCACCGCGCGGATGCCGGAAATCGCCAGCCTGTCGGTAAACGGGTTGGCTTTGAGCGAGACGTAGGATTCCAGCAGCTGGGTCAGTGCGTCCATGCCGTTGGCGGCGATTTGCGGCCGCGGGCAGGTCGCCAGCAGTCGCGGATCGAGCACTGCGTATTGCGGCACCAGGCTCTCGTGGCGAAACGATTTCTTGAAGCCGTGCTCGCCCTGCACCGACAGCACCGCATTCCTGGTCGCCTCGGAGCCGGTGCCGGCAGTGGTCGGCACTGCGATGAAAGGCACCGCCGGCCCCTGGTACGGCAACTCCGGCCCCACGCCTTCGAGGTAATCCATTACCGAATTCGGCACCCGCAACAGCCCGGCAACGGCCTTGGCCGCATCCAGCACACTGCCTCCGCCGATGCCGATCACCGCATCGATGCCGGCATCGCGGAATTGGGCAGCGGCTTCATCCACCAGCTGCGGCGACGGTTCTCCCGCCACCGCAAAAATTTCAATATCGCACCCCTGCGCTTTCATCGCGTCGGCAAACGACGCCCAGAACGACGATTCGCGAAACGAACGGGCGCCCGTCACCAGCAAGGCGCGTCGACCGAACCGGGCGGCAAGCGCAGGCACCTTGTTCAACGCTCCTTCGCCGAACACGATGCGCGGCAGGCGCGCGAGTTCGAAAGCGGGAAAATCCATTGCAGCCTTTCAGCCTATAAAAAACAGTTGACCGCCGTTTGTAGATTCAACGAAAAATCTGGCCAGGATGAGGTCGGACTACTCCCCGAGCAGATGCAGCATCACCCGCCGCGCCATCGGCAAATGGCGATGCTCGAACAGAAAGATGCCCTGCCAAGTGCCCAGCGCCAGTTTACCGTCGATCAGCGGGATGGATAGATTCACCTGGGTCAGCGCGGTGCGGATATGCGCCGGCATGTCATCCGGCCCTTCGGCGGTATGCACGAACAGCGGGTCGCCGTCCGTTACCAGGCGGTCGAAGAAACGTTCCATGTCCTTCAGCACGTCCGGATCGTAATTTTCGTTGATCATCAGGCTGGCCGACGTATGCTGGATATAGAGCGTGAGCAGGCCGGTGCGGAAGCCGCCGGCATGCACCCATGCCGTGACTTCGCCAGTGATGTCGTAAAGATGGCGTTCGTGGGTTTTGACGGTGATCTGGTGGGCAATCTGGCGCATGGCAAACTAACCGCCTGTTCGTTATTTCCTGGTCAGCAAGTATACCTTTTCATGCAGCCGGCCGACTCCCTTGTCGCGAAACCTGGGCTCACGCTCCAGGATGTCTTCATCGCACAGAAGTGCAATTTCGTTCGCATCGGCATACAGTTCAGCGACTTCCTGTTCCGCCACGCTGAAAGGCGGTCCGTCCATTTCCCGCTGCGGATATTCGAACGCCACCAGTAGCGTACGCACGCCGGCAGGCACCAGCTTCCGCATCTGCATCGCATAGCGCCGACGCATGTCGGGCGGCAGCGCTATGAGCGAGGCACGGTCGTAGACGGCCGTTACCACCCCCAGATCGGCCGCTTCCAGCGCAAAGAAATCGCCGCACAGCAGCATGTAACCCGCCGCCTCATAACAGAGGAACGGTCCGCTTTCGCGCTGCGCGGGAACCAGCTCGAGCTCGGCAAAGAAGTCGCGTACGGCGATCTCGCTGATCTCGACGCCGACCACCTCGTAACCCTGCTGGCGCAGCCATGCCATGTCGCGGCTCTTGCCGCACAGCGGAACGAACACGCGGCCGGCGGCCGGCATTCCGGCGGCCGGCCAGAAATGCCGCAGGTAAAGGTTGACCTGGTCCTGGTGGAACCCGATCTGGTTGCGCTGCCAGCGTTCGTGCCAGAACTCGTGATGCATTTTAAAAACCCCGCTCGGCGATGAAGGCCCCTAATCCGCCCTGAAACGCCCGATCTCCGCCTCGAGTTCGGCCGCAAGCCGTTCCAGCGCACTGGCTGTCATGGCATTGTCGGCCACCGCCTGGCTGTTGGTTTCGGCCATTTGCGCGATCTTTTCGACATTCTGCGCGATATCCATGCTGGCAGCACTCTGCTGACGCAAGGCATCGGAAATCTCGCTCACCATGCCCACCACTTTTCTTGCCTCCTGCTCGATCTGGGTCATCGCCTCGCCGGTGCGTGCGGTCATCGTCACACCGTCTTCCACGCGATCCACGCCGTTCTTCATGCTTTCCACGGCGCGCACCGCGCCTTCCTGGATCGCGACGATCATCGCGGAAATTTCCTGCGTCGAAGTGGAAGTACGCTCGGCCAGCTTGCGCACCTCGTCGGCGACCACGGCAAAGCCTCGTCCCTGTTCGCCGGCACGCGCCGCCTCGATCGCGGCATTCAACGCCAGCAGGTTGGTCTGGTCGGCGATTGCCTTGATGGTGCCGACGATGGTCGATATCTGTTCCGACTGGTTTCCCAGCTCTTCGATGACCCTGGCGGAATCGGTCACCGAATCGGCGATGCGGTGCATTTCGGTGACGACGGAACCGACCAGCACGCCGCCTTCGGCCGACAGCTGGCCGGCGCGCCCCGACAGGGCATTGGCTTCTGCCGCATTCTGGCTGATGTGGTCGACACTGGCCGTCATTTCCTCCACCGCGGCCGCCATGCTCGTGGCTGCTTCGCTCTGCCGGTGGGAGCTGCGCGTGATCTGCACGGAAGCCTGCGACAGCCGGTTGGCTGCCTGATACACCGATGTCGCATTCTGCTGGGCATTGCGCAGCAGCCGGCTGAAAGCGTCGGCCATGGTGTCCATGCTATCGGCCACTTCGCGGATTTCATCCTCGCATTGCAGCCGCAGGCGGATGGTAAGGTCGCCCTGCGCCATGCGATGCGCGCCGTCGGTCATGCGCCGCAGGTTGGCGATGACCGCGCTATAGGCAGCCAGCGCCAGATAAGCCAGCACCGCCAGTATCACGAGGCTGAAGCCGACGTCGATTATCAGGCGCTGTTTAGCCTTGACGATGCGCTGCTGCATCAACTGCTCCATGTTCGGCAGCATGGTCTGGAATAGCTGCTCGTAGCCGAGGTCGATAGCCTTGCTGGCCAGAGCAAAAAAGTCCTGCGCAGCGATGCCGTAGCGACCGCCCAGAATTTCCTCATGCACGGCGCCCAACACGCGGTTGCTCGCTTCGGCGATATCAAGATCAGCCTTGGTCAGCGTCGGCCCGACTGCCGTATTGTAGCGGGCGGTCTTGGCGATGTTGCCCGACAGCACCTTGAGCAACTGCCGGATCTGATCTTCCAGAGTGATGAAATCCACCCGCTGCTCTTGGGTAATTTCCTTTTTCGCCAGCGCACCGGTGCCTTTGGCACGCAGGCGGCCGATCTGCTCCAGCAACACCGGCATATGCACCACGGCGGTTTCGCGCAAATAGGCAGTATCGAACTCGGGGTCGAGAATCAGGCCGAGTTCGTCGGCTATGCCGATTTCGAATTCGAGCAGCTTTTCCACCAGTTGCGTATGCAGGCGGAAACTGTCTGCCGGCGCCAAGCCCATGCCGTCGCTCTTGACATGCTCCCAGTCGGCACGGATCTGCCGCCACCGCTCGCCCGCACGCATCGGCGGCGGCAGCGTCGGTTCCACCACGGCGATATTGGCATCGATCTCTTCACGTTTCTGTTCCAGCTTGCCCCGCAGTGCTGCGGCTCCGTTCAACACGCCGACGGACAGTCCGCGATGCTGCTGCAGCGTCTGCACCACCCTGGACAGCGGGGTGAGCGCGCAGGGCTTCCACTTCGCGCTGGGTGCCGGTGATGGTTTCGTTGAGCGCGCCCACCAGCTGGAACAGCAGCTGGCCGATGGCGATCGCCACCCGCATTCATAACTTTTCTCTCGTGATTTCACACTTTGCGCCAATATACAAGCACACTGGAAATTTGTCTCTGCCCCGATTTCGCATTAACATGACCCATGTCAAGCATATAAAAAATCATTCGACGATGGCTATCGGCTTCCTGCGAGAACGACTCGAATCCCCCAGTCTCGCCCGCCTGCGCAAAATTCCGCTGTTTGCGGAACTCACGGCGGGAGAGTTGCGCATCATCGACGACCGCCTGCATGAACGCGACTACGTCAGGGATGAAGTTGTGTTCGACGAGGGCGAGGAAGGCCAGGCGATCTATTTCATCCTCAGGGGCAAGGTGCTGATTTGCCGCCAAGGCAGGCCCATAGACGGCGCGATTGCCGAGTTATCCGCCGGCCAGTTCTTCGGAGAGCTGGCGCTGCTGGACGATGCGCCGCGCATGGCTCAGGTCCGGGCGGCGGAAGACTGCACGCTGGCAGTATTCTTCCGCGAGGATTTCCTCGGCCTGCTGCAGACGCATGCCAGCCTCGCCTCAAAAATCACACTGCAGCTGTCGCGCCACATCGGCAAGCGGCTGCGCGAGGCGGTCAACCGCTACGTCGTCTGATGAACGTCACCCGTCACGACCCCGGACCGGTTACCTGGGTCGGCATTATCGCCGTCACCTGTTTGCTGCTGTTGCTGTTCCAGAAAATCCTGTGGCTGGTGGTGCCCTTCCTGCTGGCACTGGTGCTCTACTATTTGCTGTCGCCGCTGGCCCGGCGCATGGTGCTGGCCGGTTTCAGCAATGATTTCGCCGCGGCGGCGCTGTGCGGCACTTTCATGCTGGGGCTGGGTTTGTGGCTGCTGCTGCTTTATCCATGGACGCTGGCCAATGCGGACGCATGGCACAGCACCTTCATGCGCTACCTGACGGGCGGCTATTCGCTGATCGACGGCCTGGTCAAAGGCATGGAACACAAGTTCGCGTTCGCCAGGGGAGCCCACCTGTCCGAGCATATGGGAATCCGCTTCGCCGCCATGCAGAACCATTTTGCCGAGGAGTACCTGGGAGCTGCACTCCTGGCGCTGGGCGCGTGGCTGCCTTCGCTGCTGCTGATCCCGGTAATCACCTATTTCCTGTTGAAGCAGGGCGCGAGTTTCCGCAAGTTCCTCGGCGTGGCCGTGCCCAATGCCTATTTTGAAAAGACGCTCTACCTCACCCATGCGATCGACCGTACGGCACGGTCGTATTTCCTCGGGCTGGTCAAGCTGACGTTGCTGGACGCGCTGCTTTATTCGGCCGGATTCAGGCTGCTGGGGATTTCGTCGCCAGCGATGCTGGGCGGGATTGCCGCGGCACTCGGACAGATTCCGTACATAGGGCCGCTGATCGGCTGCCTGGCGGCACTGCTGGTAACCGGCACCGATTTTCCCGGGCAGCTGGAGCTGGCTTACGGCGTGCTGGGATTGTTTGTCGCGATACGCCTGCTGGATGACCTGTTGTTCATGCCCGTAATCGTCGGCAAGAGCCTGCGGCTGCATCCGCTGCTGTCCTTGCTGATGCTGCTGGTGGGCGGCGCAATCGCCGGCATTGCCGGGCTGATGCTGATACTGCCGATGCTGGGCATGACCCTGCTGCTCGGCGAAACGCTGGAAATCATACTCACCGCCCCGCGCCTGCGTGCGCGCCATGCCTATGCGCGAAGGCTGCGCGCCAGGGCGGCGCAAAACGATCTGCACACTTTCAGCTAGCGTTCACCAGCGCCAATAAGGGCGGGGATAGGGATAGCCGTACCAATACGGCGGATAAGGCCAGGGATCAGAGTAATAGGGCCGACGCTGCAACTCCCGTTGCAGGCGCTGGATTTCCTCGCGCTGCTTGCGCTCGCGCTGGTTGAGCTCGTCGGCCATGCCGTCGCGTATCGCCTGCTGCTGGGCGTTGTAAATATGGTCGAGCACCCTGGTGCTGACACCCTTGCGGTTCAGCTCGACGATCTGCGCCGGCGTCAGCGCATAGCTGGAATGGGTGTCGCGAATTCTGGCGATGATCGCCTCCGGCGCTTCGCCGCTCCCGGAAAGAGCGACAATGTCATCCAGCGACAAATGCGGTGCCGGCTGCGGCAGCAAGCGATCGAGCTGTTCCGGCGTGATGCGATCGATTTTCGACGGATTGTCATGCGAGGAAGGGCTGCTGGCGCAGCCCGCCAGCAGCCCCAGCGCCAACATTGCCGCGACGACTCCGCGCATGACAACTCCTTTGTGAACCGGGCTGATGCAACTCAGCCCTTGGTAAACACCATTTTCCCGCCTTTATAGCTTACTTTGACCGTATCCTTGGCCGCGAAATTCCCGGCCAGAATTTCCTTCGCCAACGGATTCTCGATCTCGGCCTGGATCGCACGTTTCAGTGGTCTTGCGCCGTACACCGGGTCGAAACCGGCGTTGGCGATTTCGGCCAATGCCGCATCGGTGACTTCCAGCTGCAGATCCATTGCCTGCAGGCGTTTGGCAAGCCCTTGCAATTGTATGGACGCGATCGATTTGATATGGGCGTCGGCCAGCGCATGGAACACCACCACCTCGTCGATACGGTTGACGAACTCCGGGCGGAAATAGCTCTTCACCTCGCCCATCACCGCCAGCTTGATCACCTGGTAATCGTCGCCGGTCATGTTCTGTATCATCTGCGAACCGAGATTCGACGTCATGATGATGACGGTATTCTTGAAATCCACGGTGCGGCCCTGGCCGTCGGTCATGCGGCCGTCGTCCAGCACTTGCAGCAGCACGTTGAACACGTCGGGGTGGGCTTTTTCCACCTCGTCCAGCAGGATGACGCTGTAAGGTTTCCTGCGCACGGCCTCGGTCAGGTAGCCGCCTTCCTCGTAGCCCACGTAGCCGGGCGGCGCGCCGATCAACCGTGCGACGGAATGCTTCTCCATGAATTCGCTCATGTCGATGCGGATCAGGTGCTCCTCGGAGTCGAACAGGAAGTTCGCCAGTGCCTTGCACAGCTCGGTCTTGCCGACGCCGGTGGGGCCTAAGAACAGGAAAGAACCGTAAGGCCGGTTGGGATCGGACAAGCCGGAACGCGAGCGCCGGATCGCGTCCGACACCAGGCGCACGGCCTCGTCCTGGCCGACCACCCGTTCGTGCAGCCGGTCTTCCATGTGCAGCAGCTTGTCGCGCTCGCCCTGCATCATCTTGGACACCGGTATTCCAGTGGCCCGGCTCACCACTTCGGCGATTTCCTCGGCGCCGACCTGGGTGCGTAGCAATTTATGTTTGGTCTGCGGTTGCTCGGCACTCGCGGCCTGCTTGAGCTGGGCCTCCAGTTGCGGCAACTTGCCGTACTGCAGCTCGGACATCTGCTGCCAGTCGCCCCGGCGCTTGGCTTCTTCCATTTGCAGGCGGATGGCCTCGATGGCTTCCTTGATATGGGCCGAGCCCTGTACTTGCGCCTTCTCGGCGCGCCATATTTCGTCCAGGTCGGCGTATTCTCGTTCGAGCCTGGCGATTTCCTCCTCGATCAAGGCGAAACGCTTCTGCGAGGCCTCGTCCTTCTCCTTGCGCACCGCCTCGCGCTCGATTTTCAGCTGGATCAGCCGGCGGTCGAGCTTATCCATGGACTCGGGCTTGGAATCGATTTCCATCTTGACGCGCGCGGCGGCCTCGTCGATGAGGTCGATGGCCTTGTCCGGCAGGAAGCGGTCGGTGATGTAGCGGTGGGAGAGTTCGGCGGCGGCGACGATTGCGGGGTCGGTGATCTCGACGCCGTGGTGCAGCTCGTAGCGCTCCTGCAGGCCGCGCAGGATCGCAATCGTGGCTTCCACCGAGGGCTCGTCCACCAGTACTTTCTGGAAGCGGCGCTCCAGCGCGGCATCCTTCTCGATGTATTTGCGGTACTCGTCCAGCGTGGTGGCGCCCACGCAGTGCAGTTCGCCGCGCGCCAGTGCCGGCTTCAGCATGTTGCCGGCGTCGATCGCGCCTTCCGCCTTGCCGGCGCCGACCATGGTGTGCAGTTCGTCGATGAAAACGATGGTCTGGCCCTCGTCCTGCGCCAGTTCCTTCAGCACCGACTTGAGGCGCTCCTCGAACTCGCCGCGATACTTGGCGCCGGCCAAGAGCGAGGCCATGTCTAGCGAAAGAACCCGCTTGTTTTTCAGCGTTTCCGGCACCTCGCCGTTGACGATGCGCTGCGCCAGGCCCTCGACGATCGCGGTCTTGCCGACGCCGGGCTCGCCGATCAGCACCGGGTTGTTCTTGGTGCGGCGCTGTAATACTTGAATGGCCCGGCGGATTTCGTCATCGCGGCCAATCACCGGGTCGAGCTTGCCTTGGCGTGCGCGCTCGGTCAGGTCCAGCGTGTATTTCTTCAAGGCCTCGCGGCTGCCCTCGGCCTCGGCATCTTTCACGTGCTCGCCGCCGCGCACCGCCTGGATCGCCTGCTCCAGCGCGCGGCGGTGCAGCCCGCTCTCCTTCAGCATGCGCCCGGTCTCGTTCTTGTCTTCGGTCAGCGCGAGCAGGAACATCTCGCTGGCGATGAAGGCGTCGCCGTGCTTCTGCGCTTCCTTGTCGGTGACGTTCAGCAGGTTGTTGAGATCGCGCGAAATGCTGATTTCGCCGCCTTGGCCTTCCACCTTGGACAGGCGGCTGATCGCATGCTGCAGATTGTTTCTCAGCGGTGAAATATTGGCGCCGGCGCGCTGCAACAGCGAAGTCGTGCTGCCATCCTCCTGGTTCAGCAGCGCCAGCAGCAAATGCTGGGGCTCGATGTAGGGATTATCGTTGCCGACGGCAATGCTCTGGGCATCTGCCAGCGCCTGCTGAAACTTGGTGGTGAGCTTGTCGAAACGCATGAGGTTTCTCCCTTAACGAATTAATGTAATATAGATAAGGCACTATCAGGTTTTTTCAAGCGACTGCCCAGCATTATCAAAAAAATCCTCACGCGGTGCTTTTTCTTCGGCGACCAAAATGGTAACTTCTGCACTCACATAATCAATATGTGCGGTCGAGGACATTCAGCGAGCATGAAATCGAGTATTCAGCAGGCCCCGGCGTTGGCCCTATCGCTACTTTTCAATTATGGATGGCCGGGCACGGGCCACCGCCGGAAGAGATAGGCGCGTGTTCAGAAACCCCCTGAACCGGCTCGCCGCCAGCCCCGCCAACGAGGCATTTGACGCGGCCATACTGCACGATCTGGTGGCACAAACCAGCGACAGCACCGGGCAGGCGCTGTACGACAATGCCCTGCATTGGCTGAGCAAATGGTTCAAGGCCGATATCTGCTTCATCGGCCAGCTGGAAAAAGACCGCAGCGTGATCCGCGCCATCCAGGGCGACAGCCGGCGCCAACTGCAGGTGGGTACCCATTACGAAATGGCCGGTTCCCCATGCGAACGCGCGGTACGCACCGGTTTCTACCATAAAGCCAGGCAGGTGGCAGAATCCCACCCCGGCGATGCAGCGTTGCGCGCGCTGAATGTCGAGGGTTATGCCGGCACCCCGCTGCGCGACAAGAATGGCCAACTGCTGGGCATGATCGTGCTGCTGACCCATGGCGAAATGGTCCTCCCCAATAACGCCGAAAGCCTGCTCAAGGTACTGGCCGCGCGGGTAAGTGGTGAAATGGCGCGCATGCGGGCGGAAGCCACGCGCCAGGAGACGGAATTTTTCTCGCGTGCGGTGCTCGACGCGATGCCCGCCAATGTCTGCGTGCTGGACCACAACGGCGACATCATCGCCGTCAACCAGCGCTGGAAGCAATTCCGGGACGACAATCCCGGCGGCCACGTGTCCCACATGCTGGGCATGAACTATCTCGACGTATGCCTGAAAGCCGAACACCAGGGCGAACGCGACGCGCAGATCGTGCGCAAAGGCATAGAACGCCTGCTGAACGGCCGCCGCGACGCTTTCAGCCATGAGTACGCCTGCCCCACTCCCCAGCAGGACCGCTGGTTCCTGCTGATCGCGAACCGTTTCAGCCAGGGGCGGCAAAGCTACATCATCCTCACCCATCTGGACATCACCGACCGCAAAGAGGTCGAGCAGCATCTGCACAATCGCAGCGCGATCCTGGACGCGATGATCTCCAGCGATTGGCTGCTGCATTCGCTGGAATCGTGGCACAAGGGCATGCCGGAGGTGCTGAACATGATAGGCACCGCCTCCGGCTTCAGCCGCACCTACCTGTTCCGCAACAACGTCAGGGGCAATAACCAGGTTGCGGGTGCCGCCGCCGTGTATTCCTGGATGCTGCCGGACAGCGGGGCGGCCTGCGTTTTTCGCGAGATAGACTACGCAACGGACGGCTGCGAGCGCTGGCGCGACTGCTTAAGCCGCGGACAGGTGATCTTCGGCGAGTTGGCGGATTTTCCCGCGCACGAACAGGACATCCTGCTGCGCCACGGTACGCAGACGCTGATCCTGATTCCGGTGTTCGCCGATGAAACGTGGTGGGGCTTTCTCGCGCTCGAATGCCGGCTGGAACAGCGCGATCTTTCCCCGCAGGAACTCAGCGCACTGGTAGCCGCCGCCCGCTCGATAGGCGTGGCGATTCAGCGCGAGACCGCCAGCAAGCGCCTGAACCAGGCGATGATCGCGTTCGACAGCATCGCCGAAGGGGTGTTCATTACCGACGACAAGACCCGCATTACCGCGATCAACCAGGGCTTTACCGCAATCACCGGCTATACCGAAGCCGAGATTCTCGGCCGCACCACGAGAATGCTGCGCTCTGATCAGCACAACGCGGAGTTCTACCAGGCCATGTGGTGCAGCCTGCGGCAGGAAGGGCGCTGGCGCGGAGAAGTGTGGAACCGGCGCAAGGACGGCAGCGCTCATCCAGGCTGGCTGACCGTCACCGAAGTCAGGGATGCGGACGGCAAACTCGTCAATTATGTCGCGGTGTTTACCGACACTTCGGCGGTCAGGCAGGCTGAAGACCGGCTGCACAAGCTGGTGAATCACGACCCGCTGACGGGCCTGCCCAACCGGCGCCTGTTGAACGAACTCATGGGGCATGCGATCAAGCGCGCGGAACGCGAACAGACCATGATAGGCCTGCTGTTCGTCGACCTCGACCGCTTCAAGACCATCAACGATTCGCTGGGGCACCAGGTCGGCGACATACTGCTGGCGCAGGTGTCGGAGCGGTTGACCGGCGCGATGCGCGAAAGCGATGCGGTAGCCCGGCTGGGCGGCGACGAGTTCGTGGTGATGATGGACAGCCTACGCGACATCGAGGATGCTTCCATCGTCGCCAAGAAGATCATCGACTCGCTGCACACCGAATTCGTCATCGACGGCAAGGAATTCGTCATCAGCGCCAGCATCGGCATCAGCGTCTATCCCAACGACGGCCGCGAAGTCGACGAGCTGATCAAGGCCGCCGATATTGCGATGTACCAGGTCAAGAACGAAGGCAAGAACGATTACCGCTTTTACTCTTCCGACTTAAGCGCCAACGCGGTCGAGCGCTTCACGCTGGAGAACATGCTGCGCCGCGCGCTGGAGCGCCAGCAGTTCGAGGTTTACTACCAGCCGCAGATATCGCTGGCGAGCGGCCGCATCATAGGTGCGGAAGCCTTGATCCGCTGGCACCATCCGGACCTCGGGCTGGTTTCGCCGGCCAAGTTCATCCCGCTGGCCGAAGAATCCGACCTCATCGTGCAAATCGGCGAATGGGTGCTGCGCGAGGCCGCCCAGCAGGCGATGCAATGGGTAGCCCGGGGCTACCCGATCCAGTGGATTTCGGTCAACGTCTCCGGAGTGCAGATCCAGCGCAGCAATTTCGCCGACACCGTTTATGGCATCCTCATCGAAACCGATTGCGACCCCAGCCTGCTGGAACTGGAAATCACCGAAAGCACCATCAT
>NZ_DASXVH010000077.1:0-9489 GCF_036504375.1 Novimethylophilus sp. | reverse complement strand
CAGGCCAATCTGTCATTCATGACACCTCATGCGTCAGTGCGCGAGGCTATCGAAGCGGCGGCACCCAGGTTGCGTGAAATGTTGGGGGGCACCGGTATTGGCATGGGAAGCGTCTCCGTCAATGTGGGCTCTTTCGCCCAGCAGCAGCAAGCGCCCTCGCAACAGCAGGAGCAGGGCCGCGCATCCTGGCATTCGGCGGTAGCGGATGCTACCTTTTCCGGCGAAACGTTGACCACCTTCGTCCAGCCTTTGCGGGGGCGCGGCATGGTGGACTTTTTCGCATAACGATTTTCTCCGATAGCCGCGTTTGGCGGCTTCTTCTCCTGGCGCTTTGTGGCGCCTTTCTTTTTTATTTCAATGGGTTGTATGTGGTCAGTGAAAGGTTGCCGGCGATATGCGGCCGATTAATCGACCGCTCACCTGATAAGTCGCATAAAATAGATCAGCAAACCACTTGTTTTTTATATAAATTAAGTTTATAAACCGTAGCAAATAGGTAATTGTGGGCATGCTACGCCCTCATCGTATTAATTTTTGCTAACGGAGTCGATGCATGGCTAAGGATGACGGCGCAGCTACAGAAGTTTCTGCACCTAAAAAGAAGAAGTTGCTGGTCATTATCATCGCCGCCGTGCTGATAATAGCCATCGGCGCTGGCGCCGGCCTGATGCTGCTGAGCGGCAAGAAAAAGCGAGGCAAGGATGACGCCCCGGCGGAAGAAGTCCATGCCAAGGCTGTGGTGGTTCCTTTCGAAGAAAAGTTTACCGTTAACCTGCGGTCCGAGGACGGCAGCAACCACTTCATGCAAGTGCCGAAGATTGAGTTGGAAGTGTTTGACGAAGGTGTTGCCAAAAGGATCGGAGAGTCCAAATCCAAGGTTAGCGATCGCATCAGCAGCACATTGCGTGGAAAAACCATGAAGGAAATGCTGGAGCCGGGCAGCGATATCAAGCTCAAAGAAGAACTGCGCACGGTAATTAACGAAACTATCCAGATAAAAGATAAAAACAAAGGGGTCAGGGAGGTGATTCTGCCCGCCTCCTATATCGTGCAGTAACGAGCCGGCGAAAGTTTAACAGGCGATTAAAAAGCAATGTCCGACGATATCCTGTCACAGGAAGAGGTCGATGCCCTGCTGAAGGGCGTTACCGGCGAATCCGATGCTGACGACAGCGCGGCAGAGGATACTGGCGGCCCAAAGACTTACAATCTTGCAAGCCAGGACAAGATCGTGCGTGGGCGCATGCCCACGATGGAAGTCATCAACGAGCGTTTCGCGCGCAATTTCCGGATCGGGCTGTTCAATTTTACGCGCCGTACTGCAGAAATATCCGTTGGCCCGGTCAAGCTGATGAAGTACGCGGAATTCGTCCGCAACCTGGTTGTTCCCACCAACCTCAATATGGTGCACATCCATCCGCTGCGCGGTACCGCATTGCTGATTTTTGACCCTAATCTGGTGTTTCTCGTCGTAGACAATCTGTTCGGCGGTGACGGGCGTTTCCATATGCGCGTGGAAGGGCGCGATTTCACGCCGACAGAGCAGCGTATCATCCAGAATCTGCTCGGTGTCGCGATGGACGAACTGAAGAAGGCCTGGGAGCCGGTTTATCCGATAGATTTCGAATATATACGCTCCGAAATGAACACGCAGTTTGCCAATATCGCCACCCCCAGCGAAGTCGTGGTCACGACCACATTCAATATCGAACTTGGCTCGGTCAGCGGCGATTTCCACGTATGTTTGCCCTATGCTATGATTGAACCGATACGCGATCTGCTTTATGAGGGTATGCAAGGCGACCGCATGGAAGTTGACGAGCGCTGGGTCAATTTCCTTTCCAGCCAGGTGCAGTCTACCGAAGTCAAGCTGGTCGCGAATTTGAGTCAGGCCGAATTGACCGTGCGCGAACTGCTGGGAATGAAAGTGGGCGATGTGATTTCGCTCGATATTCCAGAATCCATTACGGCAAGCGTGGAGGGGGTTCCTGTGCTGGAGTGCGGATATGGTGTGCATAAAGGCCAGTACGCGCTGAAGGTCAAACGGTTCCTGACGGCTGAAGATACGGTAACAGGATAGCCCAATGGCTGAAGAAGAGGCGAGCGCAGCTCCGGACGAGTCCGGCGAGAATGAACAGTTCACCGCTGACGATTGGGCGGCTGCCATGGCAGAACAAGCCTCGGCTGAGGCGCCAGCGCAAGCCGCTGAACCACCTCCGCTGGCTGCGGCTGTATTCGATAACCTGAGCGCGGACTCCGGGCTTCCTCCGGAAGCGACCAAGAATCTGGAACTGGTGATGGATATCCCGGTGCAGATGACGGTTGAGCTTGGCCGTACTCGCATGCCGATCCGCAATCTGCTGCAACTGGCTCAGGGGTCCGTCGTGGAGCTGAATGAACTGGCCGGCGAGCCTTTGGATGTATTCGTCAATGGATGCCTGGTGGCGCAAGGCGAAGTTGTAGTGGTCAACGAAAAGTTCGGCATTCGGCTCACGGATATCATTACCCCTTCCGAGCGACTGAAAAAACTCAAATGACCTCGGCGCTGGCTTGGGGCGGTCGCATAGTCGTCGCAGGATCTCTTTTTCTTCTCCCTTCTCTGTGTGTCATGGCGGCCGATCAGGCCACCATGCCTATTTCCGCCTCGCCCCTTGCCGGCACCCTGCAGATGTTGTTCGGGCTGGGTATAGTGCTGGCTGCCATCGCCGGCACGGCATGGCTGCTGCGGCGGCTGGCGCCGGGGCAAGTGGGTAGTGCCGGAAATTTGCATGTGGTGGCCGCAGTTGCGGTCGGCCCCAAGGAACGTGTGGTGCTGGTGGATGTCGGCGAAACCCGCCTGGTGTTGGGTGTGGCTCAGGGGCAGGTGACGCTTTTGCATGAAATGCCACGGCCGGCAAATGCTGGGTTGGCGCAAAATGGATCCGCCGCAATGCCTTTTGTCGACAAGCTGAAAGAACTGATTGCCTCGCGTGGAGTATCGAAGTGAAGCGCTCTGCTTGGTCATGGATGATTGCAGGATTGGTTTTACCGACTCTGGCGTTTGCCGAGCAGGGCATCCCGGCCTTTACCAGCGCCCCGGGGCTTGGCGGGGCTACCAGTTATTCGCTCTCGCTGCAGACGCTGATTCTGCTCACTGCGCTGACTTTTCTGCCGGCGGTATTGCTGATGATGACGGCATTCACCCGCATCGTAATCGTGCTGGCATTGTTGCGGCAGGCTATCGGTACGATACAATCCCCGCCCAATCAGGTGCTGATCGGGCTATCGTTATTCCTTACTTTTTTCGTGATGGGGCCGGTGTTCGATAAGATATACACTGGGGCTTACCAGCCTTATGTCGCCGATAAAGTTAACCTGATGCAGGCCCTGGAGCAAGGGGCGGAACCGCTCAAGGAATTCATGCTGCGTCAGACGCGCAAAGATGATCTGGCATTGTTCGTCAAGATTTCAAAGAGCCCTCCGTTGCAAGGCCCCGAAGCCGTACCGCTGAAGATTCTGGTACCGGCCTATGTGATTTCGGAACTGAAAACGGCTTTCCAGATTGGCTTCGTGATTTTCATCCCATTCCTTATCATCGACCTGGTGGTGGCCAGCGTACTGATGTCGATGGGCATGATGATGCTGTCGCCGGTGACGATTTCATTCCCGTTCAAGCTGATGCTGTTCGTGCTGGTGGACGGTTGGAGCCTGATTATTGGCTCTCTGGTGCAAAGCTTCTACGTATGATGACTTCCGGTACAGTACTCACCATAGTCGAGCAGGCGCTCGAGGTGGGAGTGTTGCTGTCCGCGCCCATGCTGGGGGCCGCGCTGGTGACTGGATTGTTGATCAGCCTGTTCCAGGCCGCCACGCAGATCAACGAAATGACCCTGTCCTTTATTCCAAAGTTGCTGGTGCTGGTGCTGGTGCTGATCGTTACCGGGCCATGGATGATCAACCTGATGGTGGATTACATGCGTCGCCTCTTCATTAGCATTCCTGGATTGATCGGTTAGCGGTCCGGCGGACGCATGCTGACCGTCACCTCCGTTCAGTTGAATGCCTGGCTGGCTGCGTTTTTCTGGCCTTTTTTCAGGATCATGGCCTTGGTAGCCTCGGCCCCGTTATTCGGCGCGCGCGGCATCCCTGCGCGCGTCAAGGTGGCGGTGGCATTTTTGCTGACGATTCTGGTTGCTCCGTTATTGCCGGCGATGCCCAATGTACAGCCGGCTTCGGCACAGGGTTTGTTCGTTCTGATTCAACAATTGATGATCGGCTACGCCATGGGGCTGACCATGCGGCTCGCGTTCAGTGCGATGGAAATGGCGGGACATATTATCGGTTTGCAGATGGGATTGGGTTTCGCCACTTTTTTCGCTCCGCAGAGCGCTGCGCAAATTCCGATTCTCGGACAATTCCTCGGTGTTATGGCAATGCTGCTATTTCTGGCCTTGAATGGGCATCTCATGGTAATCGCAGCCCTGGTGGAAAGTTTCAATACGCTGCCCATAGGCATATCGGAAGCGATCATCAGCTGGAAAGCGCTGGTGTTGGCAGGCAGTAATATATTTTCCTGGGGGCTGGTATTATCAATGCCGGTGCTGGCTGCGTTAATGCTGACCAATATTGCGCTTGCGGTATTAACACGGGCTGCGCCGCAACTCAATATCTTTGCGGTTGGTTTTCCGATTACATTGGGGATAGGATTTATCGTGCTGGCTTTTTCATTGCCTTATTTTTTGCCTTTGTTCAGTAGTATGGTGGAACAGTCGGTGCAACTCATGTTGAATCTTGCAAAGCCGGGTATCTGATCGATGACAATACAAGAGCGTGAACAGAAGGCGCTGGATGCCTATCTCAGGCTGATCAGGGGTAAAGGTGCGAGCGTCGCTAATCTGGCGCGCCGCAAGACATTGTTGGAAAGGGCTCTGCCACAGCTATCCGGGCAGACTGCGGATGGGTTGGCCTACCGGGAGGTGATTGACGAGGCATTGCTGCATACTCCACGCGAGGATTGGCCATTTTTCCTGGCCGTGACGCGGGAGTATTACTATTTCTGGGTGGATGACTTCAAGGCGATTGCAGCCTTGAACTCAAGCGACGGATTTGTGATGGAAGCCGCCGCCGCTTATGTGCGTAACGAAGAAAGCTTCAAGCAGATATGGAAACGTCTGGATGACGAGAAATTCGGCGTTGCGGAAATGTGGCCGCTTAAGGCATACAAGGCAGCGTTGCGCGAAGCCGGTGCGGAGAAATCCGTGATGGAGACCAGGGAAAAACTGGTCAAGCTGCTATTGATCGATTTGCGCGAAGTGGAAGATAAGAATGGAAAAACTTACCGTGTTGCAGTGGATGCGTTACAGCCGTTGTTCGTCATGAAAGAAACCCGGTACCTGTTTCTTGCCGTGGTGCGCGAATTCTACTATTTCTGGATAGGCGACCCGGATGCGGCCAGCCATATCCTGCTGGAATAGCGGGTTCCGCAATCATTTTTCCGGCTTGATTTGATCTAAAATTTTTTCTATCCTGTCGCACAACGTCTTCAGAATTTTTATGCGCGCAAAATTCTTGTCATTGGCCTCGATGATGGTCCAGGGCGCGTAATCCGTGCTGGTGCGATCTATCATGTCGCATACAGCCATCTCGTAGGACTCCCATTTTTCACGATTGCGCCAGTCTTCCTCGGTGATTTTGAAGCGTTTGAAAGCGATGCTTTTACGCTCTTCAAAACGGCGCAATTGTTCTTCCTTGCTGATTTGCAGCCAAAACTTGACCACCACGAACTGCTTGCGTGACAGTTGTTCCTCGAAATCATTGATTTCACCATAGGCTCTCATCCAGTCGTATTCGGAACAAAAGCCTTCGACCCGTTCCACCAGTACGCGGCCATACCAGGAGCGATCGAACACCGTAACGCGTCCATGTCGCGGCACATGGCGCCAGAAACGCCATAAATAGGGCTGAGCGCGCTCTTCCTCGGTGGGTGCGGCAATGGGATTGACACTGAATATCCGTGCATCGATGGCTTGGGTAATGCGACGAATGCTGCCTCCCTTGCCAGCCGCATCGGAGCCTTCAAAAACGCAGACCACTGAAATCTTTTTGAAGCGCGGATCCCGTGTCAGCGTATTGAGTTTGCCTTGAAAGTCTTCCAGTTTCTGTTCATATTCCTTTTTATCGATTTTTTTCGACAGATCGAGTTTGCTCAGGATATGCAGGCTATCTACCGGCGCGATGAGGGGTGGTGCGCTGGCAATATGGACTTTGCTCTCCGGCGTATCAAGCCGCTTGCGCATGGCTTCCAGCAGCTGTTTTCCTACTGTCAGATTGCGATAATTGGCATCATAGCCTTCGACGATGATCCAGGGTGCGGCGGCGGTACTGGTTTCTCTCAGCACATGCTCCGAAATAGTGCGGAACTCGTCGTACATTTTCAAATGTTTTTTATCCAGATCGGTAACGCGCCACCGGGTATGGGGATCTTTCTCCAGTTTATCCAGGCGGTTTTTCTGTTTTTCCCTGGATAAATGAAACCAGAACTTGAGCACCAGGGCGCCTTCATCGGTGAGCATTTTCTCGAAACGGACGATCTCGTCCAGCGCCTTGGTGAGCCCCTCGTTCTTGATTTCCCCGTATGCACGCTTGATGATCGGGTCGGTATACCAGGAGCCGAAATTGATTCCGATCTTGCCCTTGGGCGGCAGGGCGCGCCAGTAGCGCCACATATGGGGGCGTTCGGCTTCTTCGTCTGACGGCTGGCCAAAAGCATGAGTATGGATGTTGCGCGGATCCATCCATTCATTGAGCAGATTGGCGGTTTCTCCCTTGCCCGCGCCATCCACGCCGCCAATTAAAATAATTACAGGGAATTTCTTGAGTTCGGCCAGATCGTATTGCGCATCCAGCAGGGCTTCGCGTAGCGCCGGAATTTCTTGTTTGTAGGTTTCCTTATCAATCGTGTGGCCCAGTTCAGCAGATTCGAACATGATGCTCTTCCTTTAGGACTTAACCCCATATTCCATAAGTTTAAGTTTGCAATTGAAGATGAACAAGACATTTCCATCTTTAAAATGCACCAACTTAGACCTCGTCATGGTGCATTGCACATAAATGGTGCATTTTTTGAAATTGGGCGGAAAATAAGTATCACAGATACAGGAGGTTACATATGTGGTATCGATATTGCTTTTATCCCGCAAAATTTTAATGGGGAGAAAATATGGAAACGCATAAATATGCGGGTGACGTGCTGTTCATTTTGCTCGGTGCGATCATGGTATTGGCGATGCATGCCGGTTTTGCCTTTCTTGAAGTCGGTACGGTGCGTAAAAAAAACCAGGTCAATGCGCTGGTCAAGATCATGGTGGATTTCTCGATTTCAACCATTGCCTATTTTTTTGTGGGTTATGGCATCGCCTATGGAATGAATTTTCTGCAAGGTGCGGAAGTCTTGGCGGAAAAGAGCGGTTATGAACTGGTGAAATTCTTTTTCCTGCTGACTTTTGCCGCCGCCATCCCGGCGATCGTTTCTGGCGGCATTGCCGAACGCATGAAATTCAACCCGCAGATCGCCGCGACATTTATTCTGGTGGGTATGGTTTATCCATTCTTCGAGGGTATCGCCTGGAATGGCCATTATGGCTTCCAGGATTGGCTCAATGCCAGCTTCGGCGCAAAATTCCACGACTTTGCCGGTTCCGTTGTGGTGCATGCCATGGGGGGCTGGATCGCGCTCGGTGCGGTACTCATGCTGGGAGCCCGGCGCGGGCGCTACGGCAAGGATGGCCGCTTGCATGCCTTCCCGCCGTCCAATATTCCCTTTCTGGCCTTGGGCGCCTGGATTCTCACTGTCGGCTGGTTCGGCTTCAATGTCATGTCGGCGCAGACGCACGATGCGGTGAACGGGCTGGTAGCAATCAATTCGCTGATGGCGCTGGTCGGCGGTACGCTGGCCGCGCTGGTGGCCGGGCGCAATGACCCCGGCTTTGTGCACAACGGCCCGCTGGCCGGCCTGGTGGCTGTCTGTGCCGGTTCGGATGTGATGCATCCGTTGGGCGCACTGGCTACCGGGCTGGTTGCAGGCGGCTTGTTCGTATGGGCCTTCACGATGACGCAGAACCGCTGGAAAATCGACGACGTATTGGGCGTATGGCCCTTACATGGCCTGTGTGGCGCCTGGGGTGGTGTCGCTGCCGGTATCTTCGGGCTCAAGACCTTGGGCGGAATGGGCAACGTCAGCTTTATCGCCCAGCTGATAGGTACCTTGCTAGGCGTTACCATCGCCTTTGTCGCAGGTTTCGCTGTTTATGGAGTGCTGAAAGTCGTGGTGGGGATACGCTTGGACGCAGAAGAGGAATTCGAGGGTGCGGATCTGACTATCCATAAAATCACAGCAACCCCGGATACCAATACTGAAGAATAGCGATGTGAATCGCCCCGTCCCCACTAGACACTTTCGAGCCTGCTGAAATACTGCCTCTCGAACTCTACCGGAGACAGGCTGTTGTTGTAACCATGTCGTCGGGTTGGGTTGTAAAACATCTCGATGTAATCGAATACATCCCGGCGCGCTTCTTCACGATCAACGTAGATTCTGCGCCGGATGCGCTCCCGTTTCAGTAACTGGAAGAAACTCTCTGCCACCGCATTGTCGTGACAGTTGCCCCGGCGGCTCTGGCTGGCCACCAGGTTGTGCGCTCGCAGGAAATGCTGCCAGTCGTAGCTGCTGAACTGGCTGCCCTGATCGGAATGCACGATGACCTCCTGCTTGGGCTGGCGTCGCCACACGGCCATCATCAAGGCATTGATCGCCAATTCGCTTTCCATGCGCGGCTGCATCGACCAACCGATGACCTGCCGTGAGAACAGGTCCAGCACCACCGCCAGGTACAGCCAGCCCTCGTGGGTACGGATGTAGGTGATATCCGTCACCCACACCCGGTTTGGCTCCGTGATATCGAACTGCTGCTGCACATGGTTGGGCGCCACGACCGAGGGGCGGCCGTAACGCTGTCCAGGACGGCGCCGATAGCCAGTCTGGGAGCACAGCCCCTCCATGCGCATCAGTCGATAGACGCGATGCTTGCCGCAGCGCTCGCCCAGGTCGCGCAGATCGTCAGTAATCTTGCGATAACCATAGATGCCGCCGCTCTCCAGCCATGATTGCTTGATCAGCCCCAGCAAGCGTTGGTTCTCTTGCTGACGTTTCGTGCCTGGCGCGGCGCGCCAGGCATAGTAGCCGCTGGGATGTACCGCCATCACCCGGCACATGCGCCGCACCGAATGCTGGGGTTCATGGTCCCGAATGAACGCGTACCTTACCGGGATTCTTTGGCAAAGTACGCGGCGGCCTTTTTTAGAATGTCGCGTTCCTCCGTGACCCGCTTCAGTTCCGCCTGTAGACGTCGCAATTCGGCTTGCTGGCTTTGGGCTTCGATGCGAACTGGAGCTGGCTGGCTGTACTTCCTGACCCACTCGTACAAGCTGTGCTGCGACACACCCAGCCGGGCG
>NZ_DASXVH010000076.1:0-25343 GCF_036504375.1 Novimethylophilus sp. | reverse complement strand
CTCACTATCGAACGGGATGCCGCTGGCAAGCTCAATGTCAGCAAGAACGGCTGCCATAAAAGCGTGACCTTTTTCGGTCGCGCACCGCACATTCCCTCGCCGCGCATCAGCGGCAAACCTGCCGAGCTCAAGGATGCCATGGTAAAAGCCGTCGAGATTCTCGGCCAGGCCCAACATCCTTTAATTGCCGGCCTGGGCACCGAAGTCCAGGGCATGCGCGCCGCCATGAGCCTGGCCGACAAGGCCGGGGCCGCGCTCGACCACATGAATTCGAACGGCTTCATGCGCAACATCCAGGTAGTGCAGAATTCCGGCTGGCAGATCACCACGCTGACCGAGGTGAGGAATCGCGTCGACCTCCTGGTAATCATCGGCACCGACATCGTCAGCACCTTCCCCCGTTTCTTTGAACGCCACGTATGGAATGCCGAAACCATGTTCGGCCAGGACACCGCCACCAGGGAGATCGTCTACCTGGGCGGCCGCGGCCTCGACACTTCCGCCGGCATCGCCCCGGACGGACGCAAGCCCGACGTGCTGCCGTGCGACCTGGAACGCCTGCCGGAAGTCATCTCGGTACTGCGCGCATTGATCGGAGGCAAGAAGCTGCATGCGGCCGAAGTGGCCGGCATCGCCGTCAGCGATCTGGAACAACTGGCGCAGCGCCTCGCTCTAGCCAAGTACAGCGTGGTCACCTGGGCTGCGGCCCCGCTGGATTTCCCCCATGCCGAACTCACGGTGCAGAATATTGCCGAACTGGTCAAGACGCTGAACAAGACCACGCGCGCCTCGGGTTTGCCTCTCGGCGGCATCGAGGGTGACATGAATGCCAACCAGGTATCCACCTGGACCAGCGGTTATCCGATGCGCACCTCCTATGCGCGCACCTACCCCGAGCACGACCCCTACCATTTCTCGACCGAACGCCTGCTGGCGAGCGGCGAGGCGGATGCATTGCTGTGGATCTCCTCGTTCAACCCGGAGCGCACGCCGCCCGCAACCGATGTGCCGACGGTGGTGTTCGGCCATCCGGACATGAGGCTGGAACGCGAGCCTGACGTTTTCATCCCGGTGGGGCTGCCTGGGGCGGATCATCCCGGCATCATGTTCCGTACCGACAACGTGGTGTCGCTGCCGCTCAAACCACTGCGCGCCAGCTCTTTGCCCGCGCTGGGCGAGATACTGAACGCGATCGAACAAGCCCTGTAATCCCATGCAGTCCGCAAATCAATATTGCGTCGCCCGGGATAACCCCTTCAAGGAAATTTCAGCATGCTGATCAAACTCACCGGCGGCACGGTTTACGATCCGGCGCACGGCATCAACGGGCAGGTGAAGGACATCTACGTCCGCGACGGCCGCATCGTCGACCGCCCGCTTGACGGCGCAACCGTCTTCCAGGAATACAACCTGTCCGGCAAAGTGGTGATGGCCGGCGCCATCGACATGCATACCCACATCGGCGGCGGCAAGGTCAACATTGCCCGCACGCTGCTACCGGAAGACCATAGAGGCGACCCGGTGGCCCACACCGAAACCTGCCGCGCCGGCTGCGGCCACGCGGTACCGTCCACGCTGACCACCGGCTACCGCTACGCCGAAATGGGCTACACCGCCGGTTTCGAGCCCGCGCTGCTGCCCGTCAACGCGCGCCAGGCCCACCTGGAAATGGGCGATACGCCCATCATCGACAAGGGCGGCTACGCGATGATAGGCAGCGACGATTTCTTCCTGCGCATGCTGGCCGCGAAGAAAGACCAGAATGCGATCAACGATTACGTCGCCTGGATCCTGCACTCCAGCCAGGCCATGGGCATCAAGGTGGTGAACGCCGGCGGCATTTCCGCGTTCAAGTTCAACCAGCGCTTTCTCGACCTTGACGAACAAAACGTCTTTTACGGAGTTACCCCGCGCGAAGTGCTGAAAACGCTGTCGCGCGCGGTGCATGAACTGGGCGTGCCGCACCCGCTGCACGTGCACGGCAACAATCTGGGCGTGCCGGGCAACGTCGAAACTTCGCTCAACACCATGGCCGGCGTGGAAGGCTATCCGCTGCACCTGACGCACATCCAGTTTCACAGCTACGGTACCGAGGGCGACCGCAAGTTCTCATCGGGCGCCGCACGCATCGCCGAAGCCATCAACCAGCGCAAGAACATTTCCGCCGACGTCGGCCAGATCCTGTTCGGCCAGACCGTCACCGCCTCCGGCGACAACATGGTCCAGCATCGCAACGCCGGCCACGGCAGCCCCAACAAATGGGTGTGCATGGACATCGAATGCGACGCCGGCTGCGGCGTGGTACCGTTCAAATACAAGGACCAGAATTTCGTCAACGCGCTGCAATGGGCGATCGGCCTGGAAATCTTCCTGCTGGTCGACGACCCGTGGCGCATCTTCCTCACCACCGACCACCCCAACGGCGCGCCGTTCACCAGCTATCCGCACCTGATCAAGCTCTTGATGGACAAGACCTTCCGCAACGAAATGCTGTCCCGCATCAGCCCGGATGCGCAGGCCATGAGCACGCTGGCCAGCATCGACCGCGAGTACAGCCTGTACGAAATCGCCATCATGACCCGCGCCGGCGCCGCCACGCTGGTCGGCCTGCACGACCGCGGCCACCTGGGCGCAGGTGCCGCGGCCGACATCACGGTCTACACCGACGACACCGACCGCGAGAAGATGTTCGCCAAGCCGGACTACGTGTTCAAGGACGGCCAGCTGGTGGTCAAGGACGGCAACGTGGTCAAGGTCACCTGGGGCGCGACGCATACCGTCAAGCCGGACTTCGACCGCGGCATCGAAAAAGAAATCAAAAAGTATTTCGACACCTACCACACCATGAACATGGAAAATTTCAAGGTTTCCAACGACGAGATCGCCGACGGCGGCCGCGGCAAGCTCATCGTGCAGGAATGCAAGGGGCGCCGGGAGAAGACGGCATGAGGCTTTTCAATTTTCATCATAGGGCTGCGCAATGATCATCAACGGCGTAACCATCGACGAAACCTTCGCCGAAGCGTTCGGCATGCGCGGCACGCGCGTCATCATCACCGCGCAAAACCACAAATGGGCCAATATCGCGGCGGCCACCATGACCGGCTTTGCCACCTCGGTGATCGCCTGCGGCGTCGAAGCCGGCATCGAACGCGAGCTTGACCCGTCCGAAACGCCCGACGGCCGCCCCGGCGTGTCGGTACTGCTGTTCGCGATGGGCAGCGCGGTGCTGATGAAGCAGCTGGAAACGCGCATGGGCCAATGCATCCTCACCTGCCCCACCACCGCCGCGTTTTCCGGCATCGACGGCAGTTCGGACAGCGTCACCCGCATCAATCTTGGGAAAAACCTGCGCTTCTTCGGCGACGGCTTCCAGACTTCCAAGCAGTTCGGCGGCAAGCGCTACTGGCGCGTGCCGGTGATGGACGGCGAATTCATGACCGAGGAAACCACCGGCATGGTGCGCGCGGTGGGCGGCGGCAATTTCCTGATCCTGGCCGAATCGCAGCCGCAGGCCTTGGCCGCGTGCGAAGCCGCAGTCGAGGCGATGAAAAAGGTGCCGAACGTGATCATGCCCTTCCCCGGCGGCGTGGTGCGCTCCGGCTCCAAGGTCGGCTCCAAGTACAAGTCCTTGATCGCCTCCACCAACGACGCCTTCTGCCCGACCTTGAAAGGCATCACGCGCACCGACCTGTCGCCGGAAATCGAATCGGTGATGGAAATCGTCATCGACGGTCTAACCGATGCCGACGTGCGCAAAGCCACGCACGCCGGTATCGCCGCCGCGTGCGAACTGGGCGCCAGGAACGGCATCAAGCGCATTTCCGCCGGCAATTACGGCGGCAAACTCGGCCAGTTCCAGTTCCACCTGCGTGACATCATGAGCGGAGAAACGGCATGAGCGCAACAGTTCAAATGGCCCCTTTGGTCTTCACCCTGAAAACACGACTCCGGCAGCGCGTCGACCTGTCGCCGCTGACGCCGGACCACCTGGCCGGAAAATCCGCCAGCGAGATCGCCGCCATCGAGCTGCAAAGCGGTAATCAAAAAATACGCACCGATGCACTGTTCGATATCGCCGGCGACGACGCCAGCGACATCGTCATCAACAACGGCACCGGCAATGGTAATGGCAAACTGGATTTCATCGGCTCTAAAATGCAGAGCGGCAGCATCACCGTGCATGGCGCTGCCGGCTCTTATCTCGGCTTCCAGATGAAAAAGGGCACGATTACCGTCCACGGCGACGCCGATGCGTTTGCCGCCAGCGGTATGGCGGGCGGCACGCTGCACATCCACGGCAATGCGGGCGATTTCCTGGCTTCGGCAATTCCCGGCGACAAAAAAGGCATGAAAGGCGGCATCGTGCTGATCACCGGCAATGCGGGCGATCGCGTCGGCGACCAGATGCGGCGCGGCATCGTGCTGATCGAAGGCAATGCCGGCGCCTACTGCGCCTCGCGCATGCTGGCCGGGACCATAGGCGTGCTGGGCTCGGTGGGAGAGTACGTCGGCTTCGGCATGCGCCGCGGCACGCTGCTGCTGTTCAGCCAGCCCAAACTGCATGCCACCATCCAGGATTGCGGCAGCCATACCCTGCCCTTCTTGAGCCTGATGTTCAAGTCGTTCAAGGCGCTGCCCAGCAAGTTCGCCAATATCGACAGGAACCGGGTGCAACGGTTTGCAGGCGACCTGGCTAACGACGGCAAGGGCGAAATTCTGGTGTTCGCTTGAGAGCGGCAAAGATAGAAAAACGGGGATTAAAGGCATGTCGGAACAAGTCATCAAGTTAGAAGGTCTTAGGAAAAAACGCAGCAAGCCCAAGGGCCGCGTGGTCGACCCTGTCGCACAAGCGGAAATCAGCGAACTCTTGAGCGGCGAATCGCGTGCGCCCGACCTCTTGATCGAACACCTGCACAAAATCCAGGACAAGTTCGGCCATATCTCCGCCAAGCATGTCGTCGCCCTGGCGGCAGAAATGAAGCTGTCGCAGACCGAGGTTTACGAAGTCGCCACCTTCTACCACCACTTCGACGTGATCAAGGAAGGCCAGACGCCTCCCCCGCCGCTGACCGTCAGGGTTTGCGAATCCGTCAGCTGCGAGATGGCCGGCGCGCACGGCCTGATTGACTCGCTGAAGCAGGCGCTGGGCGATGGTATCCGCGTGCAGCCGGTGCCCTGTGTCGGCCGCTGCCAGCACGCGCCGGTGGCCGTGGTCGGCCGGAACCCGGTGGACCACGCCACCACCAACACCGTGCTCCAGGCCGTCGAAAGCAGGAGTATCGAGGCGCCGGTAACAAATTACATTTCCTACGAACAATACAAAACCGGCGGCGGCTACCAGTTGTACCAGGAATGCATTTCCGGCAAGCGCACGCCGGAAGAGCTGATGGGCATCATGGAAAACTCCGGCCTGCGCGGCCTGGGCGGCGCCGGTTTCCCGGTGGGCCGCAAATGGCGCATCGTGAGTTCGCAGCCGGCACCGCGCCTGATGGCGGTCAACATCGACGAAGGCGAACCCGGCACCTTCAAGGATCGCCACTACCTGGAACTCGACCCGCACCGTTTCCTAGAAGGCATGCTGATCGCCGCCTGGGCGGTGGGCATCAACAAGATTTACATCTACCTGCGCGACGAATACGCCGGTTGCCGCAAGATCCTGACGCAGGAAATCGCCAACCTGCAGCGCAACCGTCCTGCCCCGCTGCCGGAAATCCATCTGCGCCGCGGTGCGGGCGCCTACATCTGCGGCGAAGAGTCGGCGATGATCGAGTCTATTGAAGGGAAAAGAGGCATGCCGCGCCTGCGTCCGCCGTTCGTGGCGCAGGTAGGCCTGTTCGGCCGTCCGACGCTGGAACACAACATGGAATCGGTGTACTGGGTGCGCGACATCGTCGAGAAAGGCCCGGAGTGGTTCACCGCCCACGGCCGCCACGAGCGCAAGGGATTGCGTTCGTTCTCGGTGAGCGGTCGCGTCAAGAAGCCGGGCGTGCACCTCGCGCCGGCCGGCATCACCATGCGCGAGCTGATCGACGAATACTGCGGCGGCATGCTGGACGGCCACGAGTTCTACGGCTACTTCCCCGGCGGCGCCTCGGGCGGCATATTGCCGGCAAGCTTGGGCGACATTCCGCTGGACTTCGACACCTTGAACCAGTACGGCTGCTTCATCGGCTCCGCCGCAGTGGTGGTGTTCTCCAACCACGACCGCGCGCGCGATCTGGCGGTTAACGCGATGAAATTCTTCGAGGATGAATCCTGCGGCCAGTGCACGCCCTGCCGCGTCGGCACTGCCAAGGCCGCGGCGCTGATGGAAAAATCGCAGTGGAATCAGCCATTGTTGGAGGAACTTTCCGCGGCTATGATGGACGCATCCATATGCGGCCTGGGTCAGGCTGCGCCCAATCCGCTGCGCTGCGTAATGAAATACTTTGCTGATGAATTCAAGTAGGTGACCGCCATGAACGCTCCGGTAAAAACCATCCCTTTCTCGCTCAATGGTGACAAGATCGAGGCCATCGAGGGGGAAACTATCATTCAGGCCGCGCACCGCAACGGCGTGGAAATTCCCCACCTGTGCTACAAGGATGGCCTGCGTCCTGACGGCAATTGCCGTGCCTGCATGGTGGAAATCAAGGGCGAGCGCGTACTGGCGCCTTCCTGCTGCCGCGCCCCGGCACCGGATATGGAAGTGAGCTCCACCAGCGACCGCGCTTTGGCTTCGCAGAAAATGGTGCTGGAACTGCTGCTCTCCGACATGCCGGAGAAAGACTATTCGCTGGACAACGAGCTCAAGACCTGGGCGCGAAAAATGGGCGTATCCAATCCCCGCTTCGCGCCGCGCCTGTCGCCGGACGCCGACCTGTCCAACCCGGCCATCGCCGTCAACCTCGACGCCTGCATCCAGTGCGGCCGCTGCGTGCGCGCCTGCCGCGAAGTCGAAGTCAACGACGTCATCGGCTACGCTTTCCGCGGCAGCCATGCCGAAATCGTGTTCGATCAGGGCGACCCGATGGGTGATTCCACCTGCGTGTCCTGCGGCGAATGCGTGCAGGCCTGCCCCACCGGTGCCTTGTCCCCCGGCAACGGCGCAGCGCTGGTGGTGCCAGACAAAAGCGTGGACTCCGGCTGCCCGTTCTGCGGCGTCGGCTGCCAGCTCACCTACCACATCAAGGACAACAAGATCATCAGCGTCACCGGTCGCGACGGCCCCGCCAACCACGGCAGACTATGCGTAAAAGGCCGCTACGGCTTCGACTATCCGGCGCACAAGCAGCGCCTCACCGTGCCGCTGATCCGCAAGCCCGGCATAGCCAAGGATTCCGAAGCCGAGATGGATCCGGCCAACCCGTTCGCCGCCTTCCGCGAGGCAAGCTGGGATGAAGCGCTGGATTATGCCGCCGACGGCCTGAAGAAAATCATCGCGCGCGACGGCAAATATGCGCTGGCCGGTTTCGGCTCGGCCAAGGGCAGCAACGAGGAAGCCTATCTGTTCCAGAAACTGGTGCGCGCCGGTTTCGGCACCAACAACGTCGACCACTGCACGCGCCTGTGCCATGCTTCTTCCGTAGTGGCGCTGCTGGAAGGCGTGGGCTCCGGCGCGGTATCCAACCCGGTGGCCGACGTGCAACATGCCGAGGTGGTGATCGTCATCGGCTCCAACCCCATCATCAACCATCCGGTTGCAGCCACCTTCATCAAGAACGCCGTCAAGAAAGGCACCACCAAGCTCATCCTGATGGACCCGCGCCGTACCGAACTGGCGCGCCACGCCGCGTACCATCTGCCGTTCAAGCCGGACACCGACGTGGCGATGCTCAACGCGATGCTCAACGTGATCGTCACCGAGGGTCTGGTGGACCAAGAATTCGTCAAGAACCGCACCGAGAATTTTGAAGCGCTCAAGGAAAACGTCAAGGGCTATACGCCCGAGGCAATGGAGCCGGTTTGCGGTATTTCCGCCCAGACCTTGCGCGAGGTAGCACGTCTGTATGCCACGTCCAAGGGCTCGATGATCCTGTGGGGCATGGGCGTATCGCAGCACGTGCACGGCACCGACAACGCACGTTGCCTGATCGCGCTGTCCATGGTCACCGGCCAGATCGGACGCCGCGGCACCGGCCTGCATCCTTTGCGCGGCCAGAACAACGTGCAGGGCGCATCCGACGTCGGCCTGATCCCGATGTGCTTCCCCGACTACCTGCGCGTGGACAATCCGGAGGCGCACGAGAAGTTCGAGAAGCTGTGGGACATCAAGCTCGACAGCCAGCCCGGGCTCACCGTGGTGGAAATCATGGATGCCGCCTACGAAGGCCATATCAAGGGCCTGTACGTCGAGGGCGAAAACCCGGCGATGTCCGACCCCAACAGCAACCATGCACGCGGAGGTCTGGCCCGCCTGGAACACCTCATCGTGCAGGATATCTTCATGACGGAGACGGCCTATTTCGCCGACGTCATCCTGCCGGCCTCGTCCTATGCCGAGAAAACCGGCACCTTCACCAACACCGACCGCATCGTCCAGCTTGGCCGCCAGGCCATCGATCCGCCGGGCGACGCGCGCCAGGATTTGTGGATCATTCAGGAAATCGCCCGTCGCCTGGGCCTGAACTGGAACTACAACGGCGCCAGGGAAGTATTCAACGAAATGCGCCAGGCCATGCAATCCATCGCCGGCATTACCTGGGAACGGCTGGAGAACGAGGGCGCCGTCACCTACCCGTGCGAACATGAAGGCGATCCGGGCGAGGAAGTCATCTTCACCGACGAGTTCCCGCGCCCCAACGGCCGCGCCAGGCTGGTACCGGCGGATATCATCCCGGCCGACGAACGCCCGGACGGCGATTTCCCGATGGTGCTCATCACCGGCCGCCAGCTCGAGCACTGGCACACCGGCTCGATGACGCGCCGTGCGACGGTGCTGGACGCGATCGAGCCGGCGCCTACGGTGAGCATCCACCCGCTGGACCTGGATGCGGCCGGCGCCGAGCCCGGCGAAGTGCTGACGGTGGAATCGCGTCGTGGCAAGGTCTCGCTGTTTGCGCGCGCCGACGACGGTATCCCGCGCGGTTCGGTGTTCATCCCCTTCTGCTACTACGAAGCGGCGGCGAACAAGCTCACCAACCAGGCGCTGGACCCCTACGCCAAGATCGCCGAGGTCAAGTATTGCGCGGTAAGAATCAGCCGTGGCGGCGAAGCGCCTGAGGAACTCGGTTACCACACCGAACCTGTCGCCGCTTAACATCTGCCGTGAAGCGCGAAAATCAGTAGAATCTGGTTTTCGTGCTTTTTCGCGGCAGATGAATCATGATAAAAAAAGTCCCTGTCGGCCTACTCAAACCAGGCATGTACATCCAGGATCTTTCCAGCGACTGGATGGCGCATCCCTTCCTGCGCAACCAGTTCATGCTGAAAACCGAGGGTGAAATCCGCCAGATCGGCGCCGCCGGCATCCACGAAGTCTACATCAACACCGCCAAGGGGCTGGACGTCAGCGACGCCCCTACCGCGGCGGAAGTCAAGCAGGAAGTGGTGCAGGAAATGCTGCGCATCGCCAGCGAGGAAAACACGCCGGTACGCACCGTCGGCACCTCCGAAGAGATGCGCAAGGCCAGGATGGTGCACTCCGAAGCCAACCAGATCATCCGCAACATCATGCAGGACGTGCGCCTGGGCAACCAGGTGCAGATCGAGAAGGTCGAGCCGGTGGTCGAAAACATCACGTCCTCCATCCTGCGCAACGCCGGGGCCATCTTGTCGTTGTGCCGCGTCAAGAACAAGGACAACTACACTTTCTTCCATTCCGTCAGCGTCTGCGCGCTGCAAGTATCGTTCTGCCGCTCGATCGGCATGGATAAGGAAAGCATCCGCCAGGCCGGCGTCGGCGGGCTGCTGCACGACATCGGCAAGGTGAAGATTCCCGATGAAATCCTCAACAAGCCGGGGCGCTTTACCGAGGACGAGTTCAGGGTAATGCAATGCCACGTGGTGGAAAGCCGGCGCATCCTCACCGAAACCGAAGGCATTTCGGAAATCGCCATCCAGGTCGCGGCGCAGCACCACGAGCGCCACGACGGCAGCGGTTATCCGGAAGGACTCAAGGGCGACGAAATCTCGCAGATGGGGCAGATGGCGGCAATTTGCGACGTGTACGACGCGATCACTTCCAACCGCTGCTACCACAAGGGCATGGAGCCCACCGAGGCGCTGCAGAAAATTTTCGAATGGAGCAAATTTCACTTCAACCCGGTGCTGGTGCAGCACTTCATGCGCAGCATCGGCATCTATCCGGTCGGCTCGCTGGTGCGGCTGGAGTCGGGGAAGCTGGGCGTGGTCACCGAACAGGCCGAGCATAACCTGCTGCAGCCCAAAGTGCGCGTCATCTACGACAGCAAAAAGCAAAGCTACCTTCCGCCGTCCGACCTCGACCTCGCCAAACCCATGGGCCATGGCGGCGCAGACCGCATCGTAAACCATGAGCTGCCGGAAAAGTGGAACATAGAGCCGCTCAAGTTCATCTAGAGCCTAGCTTACTGCGCCCCGCCCCAAAGGCGGGTGTCTAACCACACTCTCCGTTCCGGCTGTCTACTTCAAGATCAGCGCCATCATGCCTTTTTATTTCCTAAATCTCTCCCTTCCGCGCCATGTCCATCATCCAGATCAGCGTTTCTTCCAGTTGGCGGGCAGCCTTCCGGGCACGGTCGGTCGGGTTTTTGATGTACTTGAAGTCGTAGGTGGGGCGGTCCAGCGCAAGGTACAGCAGGCCCTGTTTTTGATATATGGCGATGCGGCATGGCGCGAATACCGCGAATTCCGGGTGGTCGCGCAGGATTTCCGCGCCCAGGCCGAGATTACAGTAGCTGCGCACTTCCAGCGCACCTTCCATCGGCAAGCCGCGCAGCTTGAGGTGCTCGGCCAAAGGGAATGTCGCGGGGCTGACGAAGTTTTTGCCTTCCGCCGCGACTTTAAGGCTGGTGACCACATCCTCATAGCTCACGCCGGGCTCCACCCGCACCTGGTAGATCGGGGTATCGGGATCGACCGGCGGCATGGGTTCGGCATGGGCCGCAATGGCTGCCATCATGCCCAGCACCATCCATGTCCGCAAGACTAAATCCATGTTCACAACGCCGCGGTGACCGCTTGGCGGTCGAGATGCGGCGCGATCAGGTGGATGAACTCATAGATGTACCCCCGCAGGTAGGCGTCGCGCCGCACACCCAAGTAGGTGGTGCTGTCGGGGAACAGATGGGACGCGTCCAGCATCGCCAGATTGAGATCGCGCTCGGGGTTGTAGGCCATTTTAGCCAGCAGGCCCACGCCCAGGCCCAGTTCGACGTAGGTTTTGATGACGTCGGAGTCGATAGCGGTAATGACGATATTGGGGGTGAAGCCCTGCGCCTCGAACACGCGCTTGACCGAAGTGCTGCCGGTAAAGCCGAGATCGTAGGTCACGATCGGGAACTGGACGATTTTCTCCAGCGTCAGCGGTAACTGGTCGAGCAAGGGATGCCCGTGGGGCGCCACCACGCAACGGTTCCAGGTATAGCATGGCAGCGCAGCCAGCGATTCCTGTTCGGCGATGGACTCGGTGGCGATACCGATATCGGCTTCGCCGTTCGCCACCAGTTCCGCCACCTGGGTAGGGCTGCCCTGGTGGATATTGAGCCGCACCGCCGGGTAGCGTTCGACAAAGGCCTTGACGGCGGGCGGCAGGCGATAGCGCGCCTGGGTGTGGGTGGTGGCTATGGTTAGGCAGCCTTCGCTTTCCTGGGTAAAATCCTCCCCCACGCGCTTGATGTTTTCCATCTCGCTCAACACGCGCTCGGCCATTTGCAGTATCGCCTGCCCCGGTTCGGTCACGCTGGTCAGCCGTTTGCCGCTACGGTGGAACACCTGTAGGCCGAGTTCCTCCTCGAGCAGCTGTATTTGTTTGCTGACGCCGGGCTGTGAGGTATGCAGCGCCTCGGCCGCCACGGAAACGTTCAACCCCTGGCGCGCGACCTCGCGAATATAGCGCAATTGGTGTAATTTCATTGTTTTTCCGCTTAAACGGCAGCTCCCTATCTTTATAACCCGAGAGAATAAGATAGAACAACATGTTCTTTCTGGCAAGAAGCCTCTACTGGTATAGTTAGGCCCTCGATTTTGGCAAAACTGCGAATATGGAAATCGGTTATATCTTTTCCGGCCTGCTGGTGGGTCTGCTGGTCGGCATCACGGGTGTCGGCGGCGGTTCGCTGATGACGCCGTTACTGGTTTTCCTGTTCGCTTTCAAGCCCGCCGTAGCCGTCGGCACCGACCTGCTGTTTGCCGCCATCACCAAGACCGGCGGCGCCTGGGTGCATCATGGCAGCCATAAGTCGGTGGAGTGGCGCATCGTCGGCCTGCTTGCCGCGGGAAGCCTGCCGGCGGCCTCGATCACGGTCCTGGTACTGCGTCATTATGCGGCAATCGGCAAGGAAATCTCCCACGTGATGACATTCACGCTGGGCATCGCGCTGATCCTGACCGCACTGGCGCTGATTTTTCGCCATCGATTACACAAGGTTGGGCGCGAGACCGAGTCGCACGAGCCCGGCCGTTTCGGTCATTTGCAGGCACCCGCAACCGTCGTGCTCGGCATCGTGCTCGGCGTATTGGTGACATTATCCTCGGTCGGCGCCGGTGCGCTGGGCACCGTGGCCTTGCTGTTTCTGTACCCGCGGCTGCCCACGGTCAAGATTGTCGGCACCGATATCGCGCATGCGATTCCGCTGACGGCGCTGGGCGGCATCGGCCATCTATCGATGGGCAACGTCAATTTCGCCCTGCTGGGCAGTCTGCTGATCGGCTCGCTGCCCGGCATCTGGGTCGGCAGCCACATCAGCGCCAGGATACCGGAAAGGGTGCTGCGACCTATCCTGGCGACTGTGCTGATGCTGATCGGTTTCAAGTTTGTTTTATAGAAGATTCTGACCATGTATATCTACGACGACATCGACCAACGCCTCATCGACGAGCGTGTCGCCCAATACCGCGACCAAACCCGGCGCTACCTGGCCGGCGAGCTCACCGACGATGAATTCCGCCCGCTGCGCCTGCAGAACGGGCTTTACATCCAGCGCCACGCGCCCATGCTGCGCGTCGCCATCCCTTACGGTCTGCTGTCTTCTACCAAGCTACGCAAGCTGGCGGAAATCTCGCGCCGCTACGACAAAGGCTACGTGCATTTCTCGACGCGCCAGAACGTGCAGTTCAACTGGCCGGAACTGAAACGGGTGCCGGACATCCTGGCCGAACTGGCGACGGTGCAGATGCATGCGATCCAGACCTCCGGCAGCTGCATCCGCAACATTACGACGGATCAATTTGCCGGCGTGGCGCCGGACGAAGTCATCGACCCGCGCCCGCTGGCGGAAATCCTGCGCCAGTGGAGTACCTTCCATCCGGAGTTCGCCTATCTGCCACGTAAATTCAAGATCGCCGTCAACGGCGCGGCGCATGACCGCGCCATCGTGCAGGTGCACGACATCGGCCTGGAGTTTTTCCGCGACGCCGCCGGCAAAACGGCGGTCAAGGTATGGGTGGGCGGTGGCCTGGGACGCACTCCCATCCTCGGCAGCATGATCCGCGAACACCTCGAATGGCAGCACGTGCTGACCTATTGCGAGGCCATCCTGCGCATCTACAATCGCTACGGGCGCCGCGACAATGCCTTCAAGGCGCGCATCAAGATCCTGGTCAAGGCCTTGGGGCCGGAAGAATTCGCGCGCCAGGTCGAAGCCGAGTGGGCGCATATCAAGGACGGCCCCGGCACGATCACGCACCAGGAGTTCGACCGCGTCGCCTCCTATTTCACCAACGACCGCCATGAAAAACTGAGCGACGACGTACCGGAATTCGATGCCCAGGTTGCCGCCGACCGGGCTTTTGCGCAATGGACCAAGCGCAACGTGCATGCCCATCGCCTGCCGGGCTATCGTGCCGTGACGCTATCCCTCAAGCCCACCGGCATCGCACCGGGCGACGCCACCGCCGAGCAGATGGAAGCCGTGGCCGATCTGGCGGATCGCTACAGTTTCGGCGAATTGCGCGTGTCGCACGAGCAGAACCTGATTCTGGCCAGCGTCAGGAAAGCCGATTTGCATGCGCTGTGGCAGGTCGCCCGCCGGCACGGCCTGGCGACGCCCAACATCGGCCTGCTCACCGACATCATCTGCTGCCCTGGCGGCGACTTCTGCTCGCTGGCGAACGCCAAGAGCATTCCGATTGCGCAGGCGATCCAGGAGAGGTTTGATGATCTCGACTATCTGCACGACATCGGCGACATCGATCTCAACATTTCCGGGTGCATGAATTCCTGCGGCCACCAGCATGTCGGCCACATCGGCGTGCTGGGCGTGGACAAGGACGGCTCGGAATGGTATCAGGTCACCCTAGGGGGTAAGCAGGGCAATGATGCCAGCCTGGGCCAGGTAATCGGGCCGTCGTTCGCGGCCGAGGAGGTGCCGGACGTGATAGAGAAACTGATCGCAACCTATATCGAACAACGTTTTGACGGCGAGCTCTTCATTGAAACCGTGCGCCGGCTGGGAATAGCCCCATTCAAGGAGCGCGTTTATGCCAAGGCCAGGCAGAAGGAGATCGCCCATGTCTAACCTGATACGCAACCATGCCGTGGTCGACGACGACTGGACGGTAGCCACGCTGCCCGCCATCACCGAGGCCGTACGCAAGCAGGCCGGCAAGGTGGTGATCTTCAAGCTCACCGGCGAACAATCCGCGATGCCGGAACAGATCGCCGCGACGGTGATCCCCGCCGGCAAGGTGATCGTGCCGTTCCCGGTGTGGCTGGCGCGCAAAAATGAACTCGCGCCGCGGCTGGCGGCCGGCGAACTGGGCGTGTGGCTGGAAAGCTTCGAACTGGTTGAAGACCTGGTGGCCAGCGTTGACGACATCAATGCCTTCCCGGTGATTGCGGTGAATTTCCCGCGCTTCGCCGATGGCCGCGGCTTCAGCATCGCGGCCTTGCTGCGCACCCGTTACGGTTATCGCAACGAACTGCGCGCAATCGGCGACGTACTGCGCGACCAGCTTTACTACATGCACCGCTGCGGCTTCGACGCCTATGCAATACGTGCCGACCGCTCGGTCGAGGAAGCGCTGGCGAGCTTGCGAGATTTCACCGACCCGTACCAGGGCGCGGTGGACAATCCGCTGCCGGTATGGCGACGCCATGCGCGCCATGCCCACGCCAGCCGCGCGAGCGAAGCGGTCGTTTCCATGATGGACGATGCCGACTGACATGAGCCTGAAAACCAAAATCGACGCTGCCGTCGCACTGCTCGAACGCATTCAGGAGCAGCACTCCCCCGCCACGCTGGCCAACAGCCTGGGCGCGGAAGACATGGTGCTGACCGACCTGATCGCGAAACATGCGCCCGGCATAGAACTGTTCACGCTGGACACCGGCCGCCTCAACCCGGAAACCTATGATCTGCTGGCGAAGGTGCAGGAAACTTACGGCGACACGGTCAAAGTGCGCACCTATGCGCCGCAGGCCGAAGCCATCCAGCGGTATGTCGAGAGCAACGGCATCAATGCTTTCTATAACTCCGTGGACCTGCGCAAGCAATGCTGCGGCATCCGCAAGGTGGAGCCGCTGAAACGCGCGCTGGCGGGCAAGCAAGCTTGGATTACCGGCATGCGCCGCCAACAGGCGGTGACCCGCGCCGGCATGGTGGAAGAAGAATGGGATGCCGACCACGGCCTGACCAAGTTCAACCCGCTGGCGGACTGGACGGAAAAAGAAGTCTGGGAGTACATCCGCGACAACGGGGTGCCGTACAACGCACTCCACGATCAGCACTACCCCAGCATCGGCTGCGCGCCCTGCACCCGCGCCATCGCGGTGGGCGAGGATGTTCGCGCCGGGCGCTGGTGGTGGGAAGACGAGGCCGGCAAGGAATGCGGCCTGCATGTGAAAAAAAGCACTTGATTAACCGCCGATAAACGCTGATAAACGCCGATAATCAAAATCATGTTGTTGCTACCCACCGCTGGGCGGAAACCGATTTTATCGGCGTTCATCGGCGGTAAAACGAATTTAGAGATTGATTAATGACCACACCGACACTCACTCACCTCAAAACCCTCGAAGCCGAGTCCATCCACATCATGCGCGAGGTGGTGGCCGAGTTCCGCAACCCGGTGATGCTCTACTCCGTCGGCAAGGATTCCAGCGTGATGCTGCACCTGGCGCGCAAGGCGTTCTTTCCCGGCCCGCTGCCGTTTTCGCTGCTGCATGTCGATACCGGCTATAAGTTCAAGGAAATGTACGAATTTCGCGACTGGTACGCCAAGGAAGTCGGCGCCAAGCTGATCGTGCATCGCAACGAGGAAGCCATCGCTGCCGGTGCGCACCCGCTGAAACTGGGCGTGGCGCGTTGTTGCGGCGCACTGAAGACGCAGGCGCTGCTCGACGCACTGGCCGCCGGCGGTTTCGATGCCGCGATGGGCGGCGCCCGCCGCGACGAAGAGCGCTCGCGCGCCAAGGAACGCATTTTCTCGTTCCGCGACGAGTTCGGCCAGTGGGACCCGAAAAACCAGCGGCCGGAACTGTGGGACCAGTACAACTGCCGCATCCACGAAGGCGAATCGATCCGCGTGTTCCCGATTTCCAACTGGACGGAAATGGACGTGTGGCAATACATCAAGCTCGAGAACATCCCCATCGTGCCGCTCTACTACGCCAAGGAGCGCAAGATGGTGAAGCGCGGCAGCATGCTGATCCCGGCCGACGACGCGGGCAATCTCAAGCCGGGCGAGATACCGGAATCGGTGATGTGCCGCTTCCGCACGCTGGGCTGCTCGCCCTGCACCGGCGCGGTGTATTCTGCGGCCGACACCATAGACGAGATCGTCGCCGAATCCGCCACCGCGACCCGCTCCGAGCGCGAAACCCGCATCATCGATCACGGCAGCAACACCATGGAAGACAAGAAGAAGGAAGGTTATTTCTGATGAACATGACAGACAAAAGCTTTCTGGATGCTGAAATGGAGTTGCTGCGCTTCACCACCGCCGGCAGCGTGGACGACGGCAAATCGACGCTGATCGGCCGCCTTCTGGTGGACAGTAAAGGCGTGTTCGAGGACCAGCTGGACGCGGCGAAATCGGCGGAGGACAAGAAAGGCGCCAAGGGCGCGCACCTGGCCTTGCTCACCGACGGCCTGCAGGCCGAACGCGAACAGGGCATCACTATCGACGTGGCCTACCGCTACTTCGCCACGCCCAAGCGCAAGTTCATCATCGCCGATACGCCGGGCCACGAGCAGTACACCCGCAACATGGTGACGGGTGCCTCCACCGCGCACCTGGCGATTATCCTGATCGACGCGCGCAAGGGCGTGCTGACGCAGTCGCGCCGCCATGCCTATATCTCGCGCCTGCTGGGCATTCCGCATATCGTCGTCGCGATCAACAAGATGGACCTGGTGGATTATTCGCAGGAGGTCTTTGACAAGATCAAGGCCGATTTCACCGCGTTCTACGACAAGCTCAACCTCCCCGGCGGCGAACTGGCCTTCATTCCGATCTCCGCGCTGGAAGGCGACATGGTGGTCGAACGCGGCGACAGGATGCCGTGGTATCAGGGCGAGACGCTACTCGGCAAGCTGGAAAGCGCACCGGTCGGCGGCAAGCTCAACGCCGCGGATTTCCGTTTCCCGGTGCAACTGGTCAGTCGCCCGCAAACCGAGGAACTGCATGATTTCAGGGGCTATATGGGCCGTATCGAATCCGGTTCGATCAAGGTCGGCGACGAAATCACCGTGCTGCCTTCCGGGCTCACTTCCCGTATCAAGGAAATCGTCACTTTCGACGGCAATCTGCAGGAGGCTTTTGCACCGATGTCGGTGACGCTGACGCTGGAGGACGAGCGCGACATTTCGCGCGGCGACATCATCGTGCATACCGGCAACCAGCCCGCGGTGTGCAGGGAAATCGAAGCCACGCTGTGCTGGATGAACGAAACCCCGCTGCAGCCGGGCAAGAAATACCTGATCAAGCACGCCGCCAGCACGGTCAAGGTTATGGTCAGTGCGCTCACGCAGCGCATGGATATCAACACCATGGAGCAGATCCCTGCGCCGCCGGAACTCAAGATGAACGAGATCGGCCGCGCGGCGCTCAAGCTGCTCAAACCCATCGCCTGCGATCCGTACCGCGAGAACCGCGCGACCGGCGCGTTCATCGTCATCGACGACTTCACCAATCAGACCGTCGGCGCGGGCATGATTGAATGAATCGGAACTGGTAAAATCCAACTATTGTGAATCTGGAGTAAACAAATGACCTACGTCGTAACCGAAAACTGCATCAAGTGCAAATACACCGACTGCGTGGATGTGTGCCCGGTGGATTGCTTCGTGGAAGGCCCCAATTTCCTCGCCATCGATCCCGATGAATGCATCGATTGCACGCTGTGCGTCGCGGAATGCCCGGCTGAAGCCATTTTTGCCGAGGACGACGTACCGGCGGATCAGCAGGAGTTCATCGATATCAACGCCCGCATGGCCAAGCTATGGCCAGCCATCACCGCCCGCAAGGAACCCCCTGCCGACGCCGATCAGTTCAACGGCATGAAAGACAAGCGCGGCATGCTGGAAGAGTAGCCACTGCAGCAGCGCTTGTGCAGGCATGTCGCCTGCGTGGGCATGCTAGGGTCCATACGGCGCGTACCGGTCACGGACGCGCCGTTTTTTCTTGATAAAAAGACCTATGGGTCCCTTTCAAATTTCCCTGACCCGGGGTATGCTGCCACGCTGACGGCAGTGCTTCTTGCTGCTGCGTTTCATTTTCCTGCCGAGATTAGCGATGAATGCGTCGTTTCGCGTTCCTTCTGCCGCCGTGCTCCTGTGTGCCTCGCTGCTAAGCGGTTGCGCCGGAGTGGATACCGTACGCGGGCGGCTGAATTACGATCTGCGTCCGCCCGAGGCCCGCACCGACGTGCTGTGGCCATTGCCGCCGGATGCGCCGCGCTACCGCTATGTGGGCGAACTTATCGGCCAGCCCAACTTCGACCAGGCCGACCTCATCAAGAAACAAAACGTCGTCTTTACCGCGCTCAAATGGTTCGCCGGGCTGTTCGATACCGATACCAACCAGATATTGCTGCAACGCCCGCAACACGGTGCAGTCAGCGACAATGGCCGCATCTACGTGGTCGATGCCGGGCGTAATGCGGTGCTGGTGTTCGATCCCAACGCCCCGCCGGAAGAGAAATCGGCGGATGCCGGCGGCCAGATGCTGTTGTGGGAGTTCGCCGACGCGACTACGCGCTTCGTTTCGCCGATTGCTGTGGCGCTGGTGTGGAACGGCGATATCGCCGTGTCGGATGCAAAACTCGGTATTGTCGTGCGCCTCAACGAAAAAGGCCAACCCGTCGGCAAGCTGGGCGCCGGACAACTCCAGCGCCCGACGGGCCTCGCCTTCGACCGCGAACGCGGCCTGCTGTTCGTCGCCGACACCGTCGCCAATGACATCAAAGTCTATGATCGAATCGGCCAACTGGTCAACACCATCGGCGCAGCCGGCGATCGCGACGGGGAGTTCAATGCGCCTACCCATCTGGCATTCACGCAGGGACATCTGTACGTCAGCGATACGCTGAACAGCCGCGTCCAGGTATTCGATAGCGACGGACATCGCATTCGCGAATTGGGAGAGCGCGGCCTGTTCGTCGGCAATTTTACGCGGCCGAAAGGAGTCGCGGTTGACGACAACGGCATTGTTTATGTCGTCGAATCGTATTTCGGCCACCTGTTGGCATACAACAAGCACAACGAATTCCTGCTGGGCATCAACGGCAGCGGCCTCAAGGACGGAGATTTTCTGCTGCCTTCCGGGGTGTGGGTGGACCACCAAGGGCGTATTTTTGTCGCCGACATGTTCAACGGCCGCGTCGTGGTATTCCAGTTTCTCGGCAACCAGGATAATTAGCCCATCCCCCGTTCCCGCTTTCCATCGAGCGAAATTGCGAGAACGTGTGATATTATCGGGACTTTAAAATCTTCAATTCTTCGTTATGGTACGCACGGAATCGTATCGATGAAACCTTGGCTGATCCTGATCAACGACTTCTGCCACGACCTGTTCACCGGACTGTGGTTCGGCAGCTTCGTGACATTATTCATATTGCACGGCAAGGTCGGCGATCCGGTGTTGCTGGCAGAACTCACCCGCTTGTTCACCTGGCTCTGTCTCGCATCGCTCCTCGCCATCATGCTGACCGGCATATGCCGCTTTTTTTATTACCGCAACTGGGACGGCGCGGAAATGGCCGACATCAAGAAACATTTGCTGAAAATCAAGCATGCCCTGCTGGGAACGGCGATGCTGGTCGGTACCGGCCTGGTAATCGCATGGGTGCTGTGACCGCGCAGTTGCCAGAGATCGACAGGGCCGAGCGCGAACATCTCGCCGCCCGCATCCGCACACTGGTGGCGAGCGGAATCGACGGCGATGCGGCACCTTTCGACCGCTTGGCGCTCGGCATTTTCGCCTACCAGTACCGCAACAATGCGCCCTACCACGACTTCTGCCGCGCGCTCGGAAAACACCCCGGCAGCGTTGACCAATGGCGCGACATTCCGGCGTTTCCCACCGACAGCTTCAAGACCGAACTGGTCACTTCGTTTCCTTTCGACCAGGCGGTGATGGCCCAGCTTACCAGCGGCACCACAGCGATCGCCAGGGGGCAGATATTCCGCGATGCAATCGGCCGCGAGCTGGTGCTGGAAGCCAACCGCATCATGACAGGCGCATGCCTGTTTCCGGATTTCGCGCAGGGCCAGCGCTGCCGTGTGCTGATACTGGCCCCCAGCCCTGAGATGGCGCCATCGATGGGCATGGCCATCGGCATGGACGAAACCCGAAGGCATTTCGGCACCCCGGACAGCCGTTTCCTGCTCAGCCACAGCGGCATCGACATCGCCGCGCTGGTCGAGGCACTGGCCGAATCCGAGGCCAGCGGCGTGCCGGTGGCAATGATCGGCTCGACCTCGGCTTTCGTTTATTTTTTGCAGGCGTGCCGCAAGCGCGGGGTCTCGTTCCATCTGCCCGCCGGCAGCCGCATCGGTGACGGCGGCGGCTATCGCGGACGCTTTGGCGAAATCACCCAGGAAGACTACCTGTCGCTGGCGCGCGAGGTGCTCGGCATTGCACCTACGCATTGCGTCAACGTACTCGGCATGGCCGAGAGCGCGACCAATTATTTCGACGACACGCTGCGTAGCGCGATAGCCGGCGGCAATACTCGGCGCATGCGGCGCAATCCGCCGTGGACACGGACCGTGGCGGTCAGCGTAGATGACTTGAGCATCCTGCCGCCGGGCAAGATTGGCCTGCTGCGGCATTACGACGCGGTGAACCTGCCGACCGTACTGGCGGTGCAGACCGACAATCTCGGCTACGTCGACGATGTCGGCGACTTCCAGATCGTCGGCCGCGCGCAGCGCGACCAGACGGGCAAAATATCGCCGCTGCCCAGCGAACGTACCGTCGGCCCGATGGGCGACAAACGCATCTTCCGCATGCTGGAGGCCTACGTCAATTTTTCGATCCGCTTCAAATCCGGACGGCTCAGGCCGCGCACGCCCATGGTTCCGCCGGCATGCCCATGCGGCGAGCTGGCCGATGCGATGATAGAAGAAACGCCGGCCAACGCACTCGCCGGAGCAATGACCGGGCGCTGATGGGTAAGACTGCTCAATTCAAGACGTCGTGGCCGCCTCGCCCGTATCTGGCTGATCAGCCATGAAGAAAATCAAGAGAATCGCGCTGGTCACCGCCCCTTACCACTCGGGCGTGGTCGAATCCGCAGGCACTTGGCTTAACCTTGGCTTCGTCTATGTCGCCGGCGCGCTGCGCGAGGCCGGCTACGAGGTCGATTATTACGATGCGATGGCACTGTGGCACGACGAGGCGCAGATACGCCGCCGGCTGGAAGATTTCCAGCCCGATGCGGTCGCCACCTCGGCGTTTACCGCGGCGGTGTTCGCGGCCACCGGCGTGCTGCGCATGGCCAAGGACATCGACCCGGCCTGCGTGACGCTGATCGGCAACGTGCATGCGACTTTCTGTTTCGACGAAATGCTGCGGCTGGACCGCGACGTCATCGACTTTGTCGTGCGTGGCGAGGGCGAACGCACGCTGCCGCAACTGCTCGACTGCCTGAATGCCGGCGACGATCCGGCGAAAGTGCCGGGGCTCGCCTTCTGGCGCGACGGCGGCGTAGTGACGACCCCGCCGGCAGCCATGATCTGCGACCTGGATGCCTTGCCGACGGCTTGGGACCTGGTCGAGTGGCCGATTTACAAGTACCGCGCTAAAAACGATGCGCGGCTGGCGATCGTTTCTTCGTCGCGCGGCTGCACGCAGAATTGCTCGTTCTGTTCGCAAAAACTGTTCTGGAAGCAAAGCTGGCGCCCGCGCAGCCCGGAAGCATTCGTATCCGAGCTGGAGATGCTGCACGACGTCTACGGTGTAAAAGTGGCGATGCTGGCCGACGAGACGCCGACAATGGATCGTCGGCGCTGGCAGCGCATCCTCGACCTGATGATAGAGCGCCGGCCCGGCGTCAAATTACTGATGGAAACCCGCGTCGTCGATATCGTGCGCGACGAGGATATCATGGACCGCTACCGCGAAGCCGGCGTCGAACACATCTACGTCGGCGTCGAGGCCGGCGACCAGGCGACGCTCAACCTGTTCAAAAAGGGTACCAAAGTCGCCGAATCCAAACGCGCGATCGATCTCATCAACCAGGCCGACATCGTCTCCGAGACCTCGTTCGTGCTCGGTATGCCGACCGACACGCCGGAATCGATCGCACAGACGGTCGAACTCGCCAAGCTGTACGACCCGGACATGGCATTCTTCCTGGCGATTGCGCCGTGGCCTTACGCCGACCTCTATCCGCAACTCAAGGATCACGTCGTCACCAAGGATTACAGCAAATACAACCTGGTGCAGCCGGTGGTCAAGCCGATCAACATGAGTATCGCCGAGACCGAAAAGGAGCTGGCGATGGCGTCGAAGAAGTTCTTCATGCACAAGTTCCAGAATCTCGACCGGCTGACCCCATGGAAACAGGAATTCATGCTCGCCGTGTTCGACATCCTGATGAATCATTCCTACCTGTCGGGACAGATGAAGGACATGGCTGCCCCGGCCAATAAAATGCCCGAGTCGGTGCGCGCGATGCTGAAGAACGTCAAGGCGGCAAAGCGTGCGCTTTCGAACGAACCCATCGCTCCGCTGCCGTGAGCGGTTGCGCGAAACCAGGCCCGCAGCGCCTGATCCTGATCGCCGCACATGACCGCCCAGCTTGCCGCTGTCTACCCATGGCTCAAAGCCTTGCACGTGACCAGCGTGATCCTGTGGATGGGGGCGCAACTTTTGCTGCCGACCCTGCTCGCCGCCCATCGAGGCTTGTTGCCGTCTTCCGCTCAGGCCGCGTTGCTGCTGCGCATCGAATGCAGGTTGATCCGCAACGTCATGAATCCGGCCATTGGCGCCACCTTCCTGTTCGGCGCGCTGCTGGCAATCACCATAATTGCCGGGATGGGACATCTTCCGCATTGGCTGGCCCTCAAGTTCAGTCTCGCGTTCTTGCTCGCGGCACTGCACGGCTTGCTGGTGCGCCAATTCCGGCATGCCCGCCACGGCTGCGCGCAGTGGACGGCAACAGCTTACCGCTGGGCACAAGGTCTCAATGTTGTACTGCTAGCGGGAGTCGTAACGCTCGCGGTAGCCAAGCCATCCGTCTAGTGCATGTCGACACCCGCTGCTCTGGCTCTTCGACATTCCCCACTGGATACCGATTAATTAGGATATTATAATCCCGTTATTATGCGTTTTGCGTCCGCGCCTGCGGATTAAATGGCGATGTTCAAGAACAACACCATAGGCGGTTGATTCAGAGGTGATTAAATTTCATCCCGATAGCCGGTTGTGCGATGGGCCCCGGACCTTGTTCTTCAATATCTGGCTGGCCGTCGCGGTTACCGCTTTGATGCTCGGCAACCCTGCCGGTGCGGCAACCTCGAACGTCAGGAACACGCTGCATAACCTGTCGACCAGCGGCACCGGCTCGATCAAGGCGACCGACGGCCAGACTCAGGTCTGCGTGTTCTGCCATACGCCCCACAATGCCAGTACCGCCGTCAATGGCCCACTGTGGAATCGCAACACCTCGGGCAGCACTTATACGCGCTATACCTCGTCGTCGCTCGACGCCAACACTATCGCCAACGGCTTCACCGCCCAGCCTGCCGGCAGCTCGCTGCTGTGCCTGTCGTGCCATGACGGCATGGTCGCGCTGGGCAACGTCAGGGTGCTTAACGGCCAAACCAACGCCGCCATTGCCATCAACGGCTCCACCACTACCAAAATGCCCGACGGCTCTGTCGCCAACACCGGTTTCAGCCGTAATCTCGGCACCGACCTGACCAACGACCACCCTATCTCGGTGACATACAACGATGCCCTGGCCACCGCCGACGGCGAGATGCGCCATCTCGACGCCAGCCAGCGCTACCCCGCCGGGGCTCCGGCACCGGGAACGTCGTCCGTGATCGGCCTGCGCAGCAGCGGCGTCAAACCCTTGCTGCCATTGCAGGCCACCGGAGTGGGCGGCCTGGGCCAGGTGCAATGCGCGACCTGCCACGACCCGCACATCACCAATCAGAAGTTCCTGCGTCTCAACCGTTTCCAGACCACCGCCCCTCCAGCCGGCGGCGAGTTCATCCAGGCCAACGACATCATCTGCCTGGCCTGCCACAGCAAGATGGGAACGGAATGGTCGAATTCGGTTCACGCCAACAGCACAACCGCTGACGAGGTCTATACCGCTGCTGCCGCAGCGACCCGCCAGTTTCCGGCCGGCACCACGGTCTGGCAGGCGGCTTGCCTGAACTGCCACGACACGCACACCGTGCCGGGCGCGCGCCGGCTGCTGCGCGAAGGCACCGACAGCATCAATTCGCCGAAAACGGGAGGCAACTCGGCAATCGAGGAAACCTGCTACCAGTGCCATAGGGACCCCATCGATCCTGCCAGAATCATCGGTACCTCAACCGGCACCGTGCCCAACATCAAAACCGAGTTCGAACGCGCGGTGCACATGCCGATCAAGACCAATGACCAGGGCGGCGGCGGCCATACCGTGGAGGAGCACGACATCACCAATGCGGATTTCATCGAAACCGCCGCCAACCTGGGTGCCGGCAACACCGCCAAGCGCCACGCCGAGTGTCCTGACTGCCACAACCCGCACCGGGTGATCCGCAACGAACTGT
>NZ_DASXVH010000075.1:0-8336 GCF_036504375.1 Novimethylophilus sp. | reverse complement strand
TTCGTTGGAAACACACAGCTCATCCATGAATCCAGGGAAACGCGCCAGAGCCCAAGCCGAAATATGGGAACCAGTCAAAAATGTAGCCCAGGCATTGTGGGCTGAAAATTCTAATTTACTAATTGCAGAAGTAATTAGGCGTATTCAAGGGATGACCATTTTCAAGGCATCTATATATACCGAGAGCGCAATTCGCAAACGTATCGCCAAACTTGCTCCAGCAGGAGCAAATAAACCAGGACGGCCACCAAAGAAACACCCTACTTGAGAAATTGAGGCATACCCCTATCTTATTGATACATCGAAGTTATAAATTGAGACAAATTTTATTTTCGTCCTAATTAGCTACCATCCAATTTTTATTTGCTGCACCGTGCAAGATTATTGGTGCTCCTTCAACAACACAGGAGCATTCCATGCAGCACAAGCCCGATGGTTTTATTGAAACCGCCGCAGCCGTGGAGCTGGCCGCCCGAACGCACGCGGAGCGCGCGCCGGACGGACAGGTCCGCGGCGAGGTGGAAGCCACAGTACATCCCTTGCCGCCACAGGTTGACCTGGCGACTGGCGGCGCAGCCGCCGATAGACTTGAAAAGAGGACACATCTCGACGAAGGAAACTACCGCATCACGCTGACCAATTATGGAAATGGGTTAGGTGAAGTGGGCTGGTCCTTTATTCCCGCCAAGAAGCCCATCAAGGCAGGAAAGGGAATGTCGGAGAATCGAGAAGAAAACGAAGATCGTTCGGTCAGGCGTGCACGGTCCCGATTACGACGCTTGATCCTCTCCACCCAGGCCGACCACCTGCTTACCCTCACCTATCGAGAGAACGTCACCGACTTCGATCAAGCCTGCAACGATCTCAACAAGTTCGTCCGGATCGTCAAAGGCAAGCTCCCAGGCTGGATTTATATTGCCGTGGCAGAGCAGCAAAAGCGCGGTGCCTGGCATTGGCACATGGCCGTACGGGGGCGTCAGGATGTCGTGCTGCTGCGCGAGGTATGGCGGCATGTGGTCGGTGAAGGCAACATCGATGTGAATCCACCCAAGGGGAAAGGCAAGTATCGTCTGCTCGGCCTAGTGAAATACCTGGGTAAATATCTCGCCAAGGGATTCCAGGAAGGCAATCGAGAACTCAATGCGCGGCGTTTCCGTGCCTCGCTCGGTATTGCGATCCCTTGCACAGTGATCCCGCTTCCCGCAGATCAACGGACCAATGCCTCTGGCTATGCTGTGCAAATGCTCAAGGCGAATGTCGGAGAAGTGGGGTACGTATGGCTGGCAGAAGATCGTCCGGCAGGTTGGGCGTGTTCCTGGAGGTGATGCGATGAAAATACTCAGAAAGCACCAAGTGCTGGAAATGACGGGCCTTGCCCGATCGACGCTCTATCACTATATCAAGCTAGGCAAATTTCCTGCCCAGGTGAAGCTTGGTTCCAAGATCGTCGGTTGGCTGGAGAGCGAAGTCAATGACTGGATAAGTGCTCGCGTCCAATGCAGGAATAATCATGCGAATTCATAGGACGATAAAAATTATGCCTTTATTGAAATTATCTCTGCTCCAGCTTTTAACTTATCCAAATAGTCCGCCCATAGCTGCATCATTTCGCGGCGCTCTTTTAGAAACTTGGTGCGGTTGTAAGCTGTGCCTAGGGCATCGGGTACTTTATGCGCTAGCTGATGTTCGATGACTTCCGGTTTTTGGTGCAATTCCTCCGCTAGAATAGTGCGGGCCATCGCCCTAAAACCATGTCCGGTTATTTCCGTTTTGGTGTCATAGCCCATGCGGCGCAAAGCTGCATTTACTGCCGCCTCGCTCATGGGTTTTAGTGGATCGCGCCCCGGAAAAACATATTGCTTATGTCCGGTAAGGGCATGCAGTTCGCGCAGAATCGTAACGGCTTGGGCTGCTAGTGGTACGGAATGCTCGGTTTTGGTTTTTGTAACAAAGTAGCGCCACTCGCTTTTATCAAGGTCAAATCCTGTCCATTCGGCGCGGCGTAACTCGCCTGGGCGTACAAATAGCAGCGGGGCCAGCCTCAAGGCGCATTGCACGACAAACGTACCTTCGAAGGCTTCTATGGCTCGCAATAGTTCGCCAACTTTTACCGGATCGGTAATTGCTGCAAAGTTCTTGTGTTTCGCAGGCGCGATTGCTCCGCGCAAGTCTTGCGATGGGTCTCGTTCGGCCCGTCCGGTTGCCACGGCATACCGGAAAACCTGTCCGCAGTTTTGCTTGATGCGTTTGGCGGTATCGAGTGCGCCCCGGCTTTCAGTGCGCCGGATCACGGACAGCAATTCAGGGGCTTTTATCTCGGCAATCGGCCTGCTGCCCATCCATGGGAAAACGTCTTTTTCCAGACGGTAGAGGATTTTTTCGGAATGGCTCTCAGCCCATGAATGCTTATGCTTGGCAAACCATTCGCGGGCAATGGCCTCGAAGCTGTTGGCAGCGTTTTCCTTAATGGATCGCTTTGACTGCTGCTTTACCTCGCCAGGATCAACACCATTTGCCAGCAGCTTGCGGGCATCGTCTCTGCGTTGTCGAGCGTCTGCTAAACTAACGTCAGGATATACCCCCAAGGCTAGCAGCTTCTCTGTACCCCCAAATCGGTACTTTAGCCGCCAATACTTCGAGCCATTGGGGTGCACCAGCAGGAAAAGCCCCCTTTCGTCAGCTAGCTTGTAAGCCTTTTCTTTGGGCTTGATATTAGATACGGCGGTGTTTGTGAGGGGCATTGGGGGTATCTCCCTTTGGGCGATGCAATGTACCCCACATTTATACCCCCATGCACCCCCGGATGCAATAGCACTGGATTGGACGTGATTAGACCGTAAAACAGGAAAACTCGTTTATTTACAATGGATTATTGGACTTGCTTGGACTGCTTTGGATAGGTGGGTGGTGGACCGAAGGAGGATCGAACTCCCGACCTCCGCATTGCGAACGCGGCGCTCTCCCAGCTGAGCTATCGGCCCATGTAACAACTGAATTTTCAACCGCCTGAATTATACTTGCAAATCATCGGGGATAAAACACGGATTAAAGACAGGCCTATGAGCCAATTGTTCAAAAAGCTGGGCTGGGTGGGAATCGCCGTCCTGGGGGCGGCAGCTATCGGGGGCATCGCGCTTAACCGCGGCGAATCGATCAATACGCTGTGGTTCATCACGGCGGCGGTGTGCGTATATGCGATTGCCTATCGCTTCTATGCAGCCTGGATCGCGGCCAGCGTGCTGACGCTGGATGAAACGCGAGCGACGCCGGCGGAGCGCTTCGACAATGGACGCGATTTCGTGCCCACCAACAGGTGGATCGTGTTCGGTCACCATTTTGCGGCGATTGCCGGGCCGGGGCCGCTGGTCGGGCCGACCTTGGCGGCGCAGTTCGGCTATCTGCCGGGGACGCTGTGGATACTGTTCGGCGCGGTGCTGGGCGGTTGCGTGCAGGACATGGTGACGCTGTTTTTCTCGATGCGGCGCGATGGAAAAAGTTTAGGCCAGATGGCGCGCGACGAGCTGGGCTCTATCGGCGGCGCAGCGGCATTGACGGCGACGCTGGCGATCATGGTCATCCTCATCGCGGTGCTGGGGCTGGTGGTGGTCAACGCCATGAAGCACAGCCCGTGGGCCACTTCCACCGTTGCCGCGACCATTCCCATCGCGATGATCGTCGGCCTGTACATGCGCAGTATCCGTCCGGGGCGGGTGCTGGAAGGCTCGGCCATCGGCGTGATGCTGCTGCTGTTGGCGGTGGTTGGCGGCGGCTGGGTGGATCACAACGAAACCCTGCGCGGCCTGTTCGACCACGAGGGTTTGCCGCTGGCCTGGGCGATCATCGCTTATGGATTCATGGCCGCCATCCTGCCGGTGTGGCTGCTGCTGGCGCCGCGCGATTATCTTTCCACGTTCATGAAGCTGGGTACGATCACCCTGCTGGCGCTGGCGATTGTCATGTTGCGGCCCGAGGTGAAAATGCCGGCTCTGACGCAGTTCATCGACGGCACCGGGCCGATTTTCGGCGGGGCGCTGTTCCCGTTCGTGTTCATCACCATTGCCTGCGGTGCGATTTCCGGCTTCCACGCGCTGATTGCGTCCGGCACCACGCCCAAGCTGCTGGCCAACGAACGCGATATCCGCATGATAGGTTACGGCGGCATGGCGCTGGAATCCTTTGTCGCTGTCATGGCGCTGATCGCCGCCACGGTGCTGGAGCCAGGCGTTTATTTCGCCATCAACAGCCCGGCCGGCGTGGTGGGCAAGGAGGCCGCCGACGCGGTTGCCAGGATTTCCTCCTGGGGCTTCCCGGTGACGGTGGAACAGATGCAGATGCTGGCCCGGCAGATGGGCGAAAAATCTTTGTTCGCCCGCACCGGCGGCGCGCCGTCGCTGGCGGTGGGCATGGCCAGTATCTTCGGGTCCGCTTTCGGGCAGGGCATGCTGGCGCTGTGGTATCACTTCGCCATCATGTTCGAGGCGGTGTTCATCCTCACCACGCTGGACGCCGGCACGCGCGTGGGGCGCTTCATGTTGCAGGACATGCTGGGCAATATCTGGCCGAAACTGGGCGAGACTTCCTGGATGCCTTCCGTGCTCCTCACCAGCGGTGTCATCGTCGCGGCCTGGGGCTATTTCCTCTACATCGGGGTGATCGATCCGAACGGCGGCGTCAATATCCTGTGGCCGCTGTTCGGCATCTCCAACCAGATGCTGGCGGCGATCGCGCTGTGCGTGGCGACCGGCATTTTCGTCAAGTCCGGCAAGCTGAAGCAGGCCTGGATCACCGGCCTGCCGCTGGCTTGGTTGGTGACGATCACCACGACCGCGGCTTACCAGAAGATCATGAGCGCAGACGTGCGCGTCGGTTTCTTCGCCGCTGCCAACGACATGGCGACCAAGCTGGCCGCCGGGGTACTGCCACCGGAAAAAGCCGCCGTCGCCCCGCAACTGATCTTCAACCAGCGGCTGGATGCGTGGCTCACCTTGTTTTTCGTCACCCTGTTGTGGGTGATCGTGCTCGACATGCTGCGGGTATGCGCCCGCCACCTCGCCGGCAAGCCGGTGCCGCCGATCTCGGAATCGCCGCACGAGCCGAGTCGGCTGGTGGAAGACTACGTCAGGGATTAACGATGCTGTGTGGAAAATTAGGTGTTTTGTGGCGGGCAGTGCGCCAGCTCTCCGGCGACGACGCCTATGAGCGCTACCTGAAACGGCACGCCAAACATCATCCCGACCAGCTGCCGTCATCGCGCGAGGAGTTTTTCAAGCAGTGGCAGGATAGCAAGTGGAAAGGGGTCAAGCGGTGCTGCTAGAGCGGTGATAGGCCCAGCGCAGCATCCACGCGCCTGCCAGCACCATCGGCAAACTCAGCCACTGCCCCATGCTCAGGCCCAGCGACAGCAGGCCGAGAAAGTCGTCCGGCTGGCGCGTGAATTCGACCAGGAACCGGAAGCTGCCGTAGCCCACCAAAAACAGCCCGGAAACCGCTCCCGCCGGGCGCGGTTTGCTGGAGTAAAACCATAACATCAGGAACAGCGCGATGCCTTCCAGCCCGAATTCGTAAAGCTGCGAAGGATGGCGCGGCAGATTGTCCACCTGCGGAAACACCATGCCCCACGGCAAATCTGTCGGGCGGCCCCACAGTTCGCCGTTGATGAAATTGCCCATGCGCCCGGCCGCCAAGCCCGGCGGCACCAGCGGCGCGATAAAGTCCATCAGTGTCAGCCAGTGCTTACCCTCCTTGCGCGCAAACCAGGCCATTGCTGCCAGCACGCCGAGAAAACCGCCGTGAAACGACATGCCGCCCTGCCACACGGCGAGGATTTCCGCCGGGTGTGCGAGAAAATGCGCCGGCTGGTAGAACAGCACATAGCCCAACCGGCCGCCCAGCACCACGCCCAGCGCGCCGTAGAACAGCACGTCGTCGAGCTGCTTTGGAGTCCAGCCGCATTCCGGATGGTGGCGGATGCGCCATTTACCCAGCCACAGCAGCGTCATGAAACCGATCAGGTACATCAGGCCGTACCAGTGGATGCCGAACGGGCCGAGGTGGATGGCGATGGGGTCGATTTGCGGATGAACCAGCATAAGAGTCGGCGGTCGTAATGAGTTAGAATTAGCGGATTATACGTCAGGATTTTTTCGAGGTTAGACATGCCCAAATACCGTTCCCACACCACCACCCAGGGCCGCAACATGGCCGGCGCCCGCGCCTTGTGGCGCGCCACAGGGATGAAGGATGAAGACTTCTCCAAGCCCATCATCGCCATTGCCAACTCTTTCACCCAGTTCGTGCCTGGCCATGTGCACCTGAAAGACATGGGGCAGCTGGTCGCGAGAGAGATCGAAAAAGCCGGCGGTGTGGCCAAGGAATTCAACACCATCGCGGTGGACGACGGCATCGCGATGGGCCACGGCGGCATGCTGTATTCGCTGCCCAGCCGCGACCTGATCGCCGACAGCGTGGAATACATGGTCAACGCGCACTGTGCCGATGCGCTGGTGTGCATCTCCAACTGCGACAAGATCACCCCCGGCATGCTGATGGCAGCACTCCGCCTGAACATCCCGGTGATCTTCGTTTCAGGCGGACCGATGGAAGCAGGCAAGGTCAACTGGCAGGGTGATGCGCTGAAACTGGACTTGGTCGATGCCATGGTGGCCGCTGCCGACAGCCATGTCAGCGACGAAAAATCCGAAGCCATCGAACGCTCGGCCTGCCCGACCTGCGGCTCCTGCTCCGGCATGTTCACCGCCAACTCGATGAACTGCCTCACCGAGGCGCTGGGGCTGTCCTTGCCGGGCAACGGCTCCGCGCTGGCAACCCACGCCGACCGCAAGCAGCTGTTCCTGCGCGCCGGACGCCTGATCGTCGAGCTCGCCAAGCGCTATTACGAGCAGGACGACGCCACCGTGCTGCCGCGCAGCATCGCCAGCTTTGAGGCTTTCGAGAATGCGATGAGCCTGGATGTGGCGATGGGCGGTTCCACCAACACCGTGCTGCACCTCTTGGCAGCGGCGTATGAGGCCGGCGTGGATTTCACGATGTCGGATATCGATGCGATTTCGCGCCGCGTGCCGTGCCTCTCCAAGGTGGCCCCGGCGACGCAGAAATACCACATGGAAGACGTGCACCGCGCCGGCGGAGTGATGGGCATCCTGGGAGAACTCGACCGCGCCGGCCTGATCCGCCGCGAGGTGCCTACCGTACATGCCCCGACCATGGCCGCCGCACTGGATCAATGGGATATCCGCCGCACCCAGGACGAAGCCGTGACGACGTTCTTCCGCGCAGCACCGGGTGGCGTGCCGACCACCATCGCCTTCAGCCAATCCATGCGCTACCCGACGCTGGACGACGACCGTCATGATGGCTGCATCCGCGACAAGGCGCACGCCTACAGCCAGGACGGCGGTTTGGCGGTGCTGCACGGCAACATCGCGCTGGACGGCTGCATCGTCAAGACCGCTGGCGTGGACGACAGCATCCTCAAATTCACCGGCCGCGCCAGAATCTTTGAAAGCCAGGACGCCGCCGTGGCCGGGATTCTGAATGACGAAATCGTCGCCGGCGACGTGGTAGTGATCCGCTATGAAGGCCCCAAGGGCGGCCCCGGCATGCAGGAAATGCTGTATCCGACCAGTTACCTCAAATCCAAAGGCCTGGGCAAGGTGTGTGCGCTGCTCACCGATGGCCGCTTCTCCGGCGGCACCTCGGGCCTCTCCATTGGCCACGCCTCGCCGGAAGCGGCGGAAGGCGGCGCGATCGGCCTGGTGGAAGAGGGCGACACCCTCGAGATCGACATCCCCAACCGCCGCATCCATCTGGCTGTGCCGGTGGAAGAACTGGAACGCCGTCGTGCGACGATGGAGGCCAAGGGTGTGAAAGCCTGGAAGCCGGTCAACCGGGAGAGAACGGTATCGGTGGCGCTGCGGGCTTATGCTGCGATGGCGACCAGTGCGGCCAAGGGGGCGGTGAGGGATGTGACGCAGGTGGAGAAACGCTGAGTTAGCCTTGGTTGTTCCGGTGTGGGCCGGAAGCTAGGGCGCTGTGTGGTAGCTGATGCCCTCAACTCAGGCTGGTAGATTCTTTAATCTACCAGCCTATGAGTCAGATACGTACACCGTCCTCCCTAAAGTGGCTGCTTGATAAACGGGCAAGGCTGCTAGGGGAAATCAACAGTTATGAATCAGGACGTGCTGATTGAATCGCCCCTAATGCACTAGACACCTTTCAGCCTTAAACTAAGGCGTCAAATGGAGGTGTCATGAGCAGCAAGCGTTACGCAGAAGAATTCAAGATCGAAGCGGTAAAACAGATCACCGAGCGGCGTT
>NZ_DASXVH010000074.1:0-15285 GCF_036504375.1 Novimethylophilus sp. | reverse complement strand
CGATGGATGCAAGGCGCGAGGCGCAGCGAATGGTCGTTCCATTCGCCAGCCTTGCAACGCCGCAGACGCGCATTCTCTTGGCAACCCTCCGGGACGGGGGCGATTTGGGTGCCCTCCTTTGTCGCAAGCCGCTTGAAGTGGCTTGCAATTCAGCGCGTCTTGCTTCGCGGATGGCATCCCAAATCGCCCCCGTCGCAGACGCGAAATTAGTGTGAATACGCCCTAATGGAAACCGTACGCATCTTGCTGGTGGACGATCATGCACTATTCCGCAGCGGCATCAGCTCGCTGCTGCAGCGCCACCCGGAATTCAACGTTGTGGGCGAAGCCACCGATGGGCTCGAAGGCCTGAAACTGGCGACCTCGCTGCAACCCGACATGATTCTGCTTGACCTCCACATGCCGGGCATTTCCGGCCTGGAAGTGCTCAAGATGATCAAGGAAAAGCTACCCGCCGCCTGCGTCATCATGCTCACGGTGTCGGAGGATGCGGAGGACCTGCTGGCGGCGATCCGCGCCGGCGCCAACGGCTATCTGCTGAAAAACATCGCGATGGAGGCGTTCCTCGACGGCCTCAACCGCGTGCGGCAAGGCGAGGCCGTGGTCTCACCGCAGCTCATGGGCAAGCTCATGAACGGCATCCAGGGCGCCGTCCATACCGAACCCGTAGAACGCGAAAGCCTCAGCGCACGCGAGCGCGAAGTACTTGCCCTGCTCGCGGGAGGCGCCAGCAACAAGGAACTGGCGCGCCAATTGGATGTGGCCGAAAGCACCATCAAGATCCACATCCAGCACATCCTGCGCAAGCTCAACCTCTCCAGCCGCGTGCAGGCGGCGGTGTATGCGATTGAGCATGGGTATGTCAAACGTCCGGATTGACGCCCGCACATAGGCTCGTCGGCTTCGCTGGGACTTCCCCAAGTGCTTGCAATACAAGCGCATGTATAATTAGATATATATATCCTGTTATTGAGCGTCAGCACATGCGGCAACCTTTATCCCGGAAGTTCAATATTCTCTGGCTCGCAATCGCGCTCCTCGCCGGTTGTGCGGCGAACCCGAGCGACTCCAGATTCGCACAGAATGTGAAAGACATCCATGAAAGCCTGTCGTCGGTTATTGCACGCAACGGTTTCAGCCACGAGATTCGTAGCCAACGGGATGGCCCCCGCGAAGTCGATTCCATATTCATTCCCATCTCCTTGGATAGCCTGAAGCGCCGGCACTATAGCCTGGACAACCTGATGAATGAGATAGGCAGCGTCTGCGTGTTGCCGGAATACATACGGCTCCCCGTTCTGATAGAGATCGGGGCGGACGATGAAGAAGACCGGATGTACCTGAAGTCTGCACTGATGCCGTCAATCAGCGGAAGAGCCAACATCCAGGTGATTACCGCACCCGACACCGACAATAACATCGCAATCACAGTGGAACATCCCCGCTAGGAGCCACTGGCGTGGTATCGCCGCAATTGACTGGCGAGTTATCGAACGGCTGTTAACGGGCCTGCATGGTAAGCTAAGAGCGCTCTAAACCGCATCAAAACGAACGACTCGCTATAAGGAGCCAGCCATGAGTCACAAGCACGTCAACCTGATTCGCGCCATCTTCCACGATCCGGTCAGCGGCAATATCCACTGGCGCGAAATCGAATCCCTGTTGCATCACCTCGGCGCCAGCGTCACGGCCACGCATGGCGCGCAGTTTCACGTCACGCTGAACGGCTGCGAGAGTGTGCTGCATCACCCCCACCAAAGCAATGTTTACGGCAGGATGGAAATCAAGCATCTGCGCGAATTCCTGTCCCGCGCCGGCGTTACGCCCTCGAGTTACGAGAACAAAGAGTAAGCCGACCAGCCAAAGGAAGACACTCACCCACAATGATGAATTTCAATCGTTGCATGGACGATTTCCTCATGCTGGCGTAGCTTATCCCGCACCTGCTCGGGAGTGAGTTTTTCGCTGTGCGTCACAATGCTGAGAGCGCAGGCATAAGCTCGCTTCCCAACACGCCAGACGTGCAGGTCAGCAATTTTTGTTTCATCCGGGTTTTCGGGTGGCTCGATGACTTCCCGAATCTCGTCAACAACAGAATGATCCATTTCCCTGTCGAGCAGCACCTTCCCGGTCTCAATTAGAAGGCTCTTCGCCCAAACCGCCACCAGTATTGCTCCAACAATGCCCATGACAGGATCCAGCCACGACCATCCATAGAACCATCCACCCACAAGAGCGAGAATGGCCAGTACGGAAGTTGATGCGTCAGCAATGACATGCAGATAAGCTGATTTCAGGTTCAGGTCATGATGGTGGCGATGGTGGTCATGTGCCTCATGCTCAAGGGTATGGTGATGATGGTGAGCGTTGCCGAGAATCATGGCACAGACAATATTGACCAGCAGGCCGACAACAGCAACGACAATCGCTTCCTGATAGTGAATCGGCTGTGGAGAGAATATCCGCTCGGCCGACCCCAAGACCATCACGGCCGCAACGCCGAGCAAGAAGATGGCACTGGCAAAGCCGCCAAGAATTTCAATTTTCCAAGTACCAAAGGCAAACCTTGGATCATCTGAATATCGACGTGCGGCCGCATAGGCAAAGGCACTCAACCCAATAGCAAAGGCATGAGAACTCATGTGCCAGCCATCCGCCAGCAGGGCCATCGAGTTGAACCACCATCCGGCCAATATCTCCACTACCATCATGGCGGCGGTAATCCACATCACGGCACGAGTGCCCTGCTCTGCCGCAGGATTGCCTTCGTTAAATACGTGATGGTGCGTCCATCGGGATAAGTCATGAGTATGCATAGTTATATCTTTCGCCAAGTGATGAGTTGATCGGATTAGAAACCCAGACTCTCGCCTGCACCAAACAAGGTCGCAACACCAAGTATCGCAAAGATTACCGCAGCCACCGCATGGACGACACGAACAGGCATTCGTTGAGCGATTTTTCCGCCCAGAAGAACCGCCGGGACATTGGCAATCATCATTCCTAGTGTTGTTCCAGCAACCACGTAGAAGAAGGCGTGATATTGAGCGACCAAAGCGACCGTGGCAACTTGGGTCTTGTCTCCCATCTCGGCCAGAAAAAAGGCCACCAATGTGGTTCCAAAAACACCAAACTTTGCCAGCCTGGCATCGTCTTCCTCGAACTTGTCCGGGATCAGCGTCCAGATTGCCATGGCGATAAACGATACACCGAGAACCCAGCGTAGCGTCTGCGGACTCATGAGGGAGGTTATCCAAGCGCCGAGTACACCTGCAAAGGCATGGTTCGCAATCGTTGCGACCAGAATGCCCAGCACGATCGGGATTGGTCTGCAAAATTTGGCCGCCAGGATAAATGCGAGAAGTTGAGTTTTGTCGCCGATTTCGGCAAGAGCAACAATGCCCGTTGAGATGAGGAAAGCTTCCATAGTTTTTGTTCCAAGGCCGGACAAGTCACCAGTGACCACACCCCTCCTCCGGCCTGTATGGAGGTGGCATGATCAATGGTCTTGCCAAGTTCATGGAACCGCTTGTGCCATGACCGAACGGTCAAGTATGTTGACACAAGCCCCTTCTCAAACTGGAAGGGCGGCTACTCCCCAAAGAGCGGGCTATTTTAATTGAACGGATACTTTCAGTCGAGCTTTTCTGGAAAAGCCCCCTGCAAACATCTGACATGCGTCGATTTCGACTATCGCCACAGGCGAAGAATACTCTGGATGCTCAGTGGGCTGCAATTTGGGCGGCGAAAGCCGGGGAAGCTTCGTTAACGACCAAGACATGGCAACAATTTCTTGTTAAATTATATAAATTGTTTATACTATAAATGCAGTTTAAGCATTGCCTATTTTCTTGCCTGAAATCTATCACTACTTACGATAGGAGGTATGCTACATGTCTGAGAAAACCAAACGCCCGGCAAAGGCGACACAAACGGCTGCCGCAACAGTTCCTGATGTGGCTGTTACTGCAAGCAAAGCGGTAAAGGTTGAGGCAGTAACCAAGGCCGCCCCAATCGTTCCTTCGAGCAAAGTTTCCAAGGGAGAAAAACACAAAAAACAGAAGATGGTGCGGGATAGCTTTACCATGCCTGAGAGTGATTATGGCCATATCGCAGCACTCAAGGAGAGATGCCTAAAGGCTGGTGTCAGCGCAAAAAAAAGTGAGGTGCTGCGCGCCGCTTTGAGCTGCCTGGCAAATCTCTCCGATAAAGCGTTGATCAAAGCCATCGCCGATCTTGAGATCATCAAGACCGGCAGACCTGCTAAAAACCGACCCTGACCAGAAAGCGCGTGATATGGGAAGCAAAACCGAAATAAAATGGCTGGATACTCCTGAAGAGCACGACTACCCTGCGGCGGAGTCGTATTTGAACCTGACCTACGATGCGCAGACCGCTGCCAGTCTTGCCCGGCAATTGAAGCAGGCACCCATGTCGGGATTCAAAGCCAAGGATATCTTCAGGGCATCCGGCCTGTCTTTATTGGGCGTCAGCAATTCCCATGTAGAAAAAGACCGCAAGAAGATTCTGGCCGGACACGCTCTTTCGCCATTGCTTCTTGTAAGAGATAAAGCCAATGGCAGGGTTGTCATTGCCGATGGTTATCATCGCATGTGCTCAGTCTATGGATTCGATGAAGACGCCGTCATTCCGTGCAAGATTGTTTGAATAAATGGGTAGCTTGATCGTAGTATTTGCCGCAATCTATGGCCTGAATACTATCCCTGCATTCGCCCCTCCGACATGGATGGTTCTCTCGCTCGTAGGGTTTAACCACCCGCAGTTCAACCCCCTGTTACTGGCTTTGACTGCCGCATTTGCTGCTACCCTGGGGCGGATAACGCTGGCCAAACTCTCCCAGTTCATCATCCGCAACAAGCTGCTCAAAGCCCGGACTAAAGAGAATATCGACGTTCTCAAAGAGGCGTTGGAACACCGGAAGAATCAGACTGTGGGAGCGCTGCTTATCTACTCGTTCACCCCTCTGCCATCTAACTACCTGTTTATTGCCTACGGGCTGACAACCCTGCCAATCAGGCTGATTGCCATGCCTTTTTTCATTGGCAGAATGGTGAGCTATGCGGCCTGGATTTTTCTGGGGCAAGAAGCCTACAAGAGTCTGGATATCAATGCGGGCCTTGTCGGCGAATATTTGGGTGCCTATTTCATCCTGACGCAGATTGGATTTCTGCTGCTTATTTATCTTTTTGCCAAAGTCGATTGGCGTGCAGTTCTGATTGAAAAGAAATTCAGGTGGTTGAAATAAAAGAATTAAGTCGATTGGCTGCCTAGGGTTGATTTGAGACGGCCGTTGCTCCACCAAAAAACACCAATGTCCTCTCCAGCAACAGCCATAGTTCTTTAGAACTATACCGGCATCCTCCTTCCAGACAATCTCCGGCCCTCCTTCAGGAGGATATTCACAGGCGCATTGCAAGCCTAGTATTCAGACGTAAATATCTGGATAGGAGGATGCAAAATGGCCAGCCACAGCTACAAGCAGATATCGGTACTTTCAGCCAGCACGCTGGCTTTCACCGTGTGTTTCATGATCTGGATGATGTTCGCGGTGATCGGTATCCCGATCAAGGCCACACTCAGTCTCAACGAGACCCAGTTCGGCATCCTGGTAGCCACGCCCGTGCTCACCGGCTCGCTGATCCGACTGCCATTGGGCATGATGACCGACAGGTTCGGCGGCCGGCCGGTGTTCTTCGTACTGATGCTCTCCACCATCATCCCGATCTATCTCGTTTCCTACGGCACGCAGTTCTGGCACTACCTGATCGCCGGCCTGTTCGTCGGCATGGCCGGCGGCGCATTCACGATCGGCATCGCCTACTGCGCACGCTGGTTTCCCAAGAACCGCCAGGGACTGGCGATGGGTATTTTCGGCGCCGGCAACTCGGGAGCGGCCCTGACCAAGCTGGTAGCGCCCTCCATCGTCGTGGCCTTCGGCTGGCAAATGGTACCCAAGGTCTATGCGGTGCTGATGCTGGTTACTGCCATCCTGTTCTGGCTGTTTACCTTCGACGACCCGGCGCATAGGGTCGGCAAGAACGTCAGCATCACCGACCAGCTCGCCGCGCTGAGAGACCCGAAAGTGTGGAAGTACTGCCAGTACTACTCGATCGTGTTCGGCGGTTACGTCGCGCTGTCGCTGTGGATGACCAAGTACTACGTGGCCGAGTACGGCTTCAGCCTCAAGACCGCGGCACTGCTGGCCGCCTGTTTCTCGCTGCCCGGCGGCATGTTGCGCGCGCTGGGAGGCTGGGCCTCCGACAAATGGGGTGCGCACAAAGTGACCTGGTGGGTACTGTGGCTATCGTGGATCGTGCTGTTCATCCTGTCCTATCCGCAGACCGATTTCACCATTTATACGGTGACCGGCCCGCAAACCTTTCATATTGGCCTTACACCTACAGTATTCACTGTACTCATGTTCACCATGGGCTTCGCCTGGGCTATCGGCAAGGCCTCGGTGTTCAAGTACATCTCCGACGACTACCCGCACAACATCGGCGTGATCTCCGGCATCGTCGGCCTGGCCGGCGGCTTGGGCGGATTCCTGCTGCCCATCATGTTCGGCGCGCTGGTAGACCTTACCGGCGTGCGTTCCAGCTGTTTCATGCTGATGTACGGCGTGGTCTGGGTATCGCTGGCCTGGATGTACTGGACCGAAATACGCACCCATGAAGTGATGAGCAGACACAAACTGGCAATAGACACCCTGGAATAACGCTGAAACCCGGATAAGGAGAAAAGCAATGAGCACAACACAAACGCAAGTCGTTACAACGCCGCCCAACGCTACCGATATTGACGACTGGCGGCCGGAAGACCCGGCATTCTGGGAATCCACTGGCCGCAAGATAGCCAGCCGCAACCTGTGGATATCAGTGCCCAGCCTGCTGTGCGGCTTTGCCATCTGGCTGATGTGGGGCATCATCACGGTGCAGATGCTGAATCTGGGCTTTCATTTCAGCAAGGACGAGCTGTTCACCCTGACCGCGATTTCCGGCCTGGCCGGCGCCACGATGCGCATCCCCTCCTCGTTCTTCATCCGGCTGGCGGGGGGACGCAACACCATCTTCCTCACCACCTTCATGCTGATCACGCCGGCCATCGGCACCGGCATCGCGCTGCAGCATCCGGAATGGCCGCTGTGGGCGTTCCAGCTGCTGGCGCTGTGGTCGGGCGTGGGCGGCGGCAATTTCGCCAGCTCGATGTCCAACATCAGCACCTTCTATCCCAAGCGCTTGCAGGGCACGGCGTTGGGCATCAACGCCGGTCTGGGCAACTTCGGCGTGACCACGATGCAGATCCTCATCCCGCTGGTGATGACGGTAGGCATCTTCGGCGCCAGCGGCGGCGAGCCGATGACGCTGGTGAAGAGTAGCGGCTGGATTTTCGGCAAGATCGCCGCCGGCACGCCGACCTACATCCAGAACGCAGGCTATGTATGGATATTGCTGCTGCTGCCGCTGGCGGTGGCCGGCTGGTTCGGCATGAACAACCTGAAGACGATCTCGCCTAATATCGGCGGCACGCTGACAGCTTTCATCAAGATTACCTGGCTGTATACGCTGGCGTTCCTGCCTGCGATCGTCGGCCTCTATCTTTACCTGCCGGCACCTACCGGCCTGGGGCTGCTCAGCATGTGGGTGGCGCTGCCGCTGATCATGCTCTCCACGCTGTTCCTGATGAAGCTGGCGGCATTCGGCACCATGAAGGAAAACATCCAGAAGCAGTTTGCCATCTTCAAGAACAAGCACACCTGGTCGATGACCGTACTGTACGTGCTGACCTTCGGCTCCTTCATCGGCTTCTCGATGGCGCTGCCGCTGTCGATCAAGGTGATCTTCGGCTTCCAGCACATCGTTGACCCGGTCACCGGCGTGCTGACCCACACCGCCAACAATCCGCACGCGCCGCCGGCGCTGACCTACGCCTGGATCGGCCCCTTCGTCGGCGCTCTGATCCGGCCGGTGGGCGGCTGGATTTCCGACAAGGTGGGCGGCTCCATCGTCACCCAGGTGATTTCGCTGGTGATGGTGGTCGCTTCCGTCGCCGCCGGGATGGTACTGCAACAAGCCTACCATTCGGCAACGCCGGAAATCTATTTCACCCAGTTTCTGTTGATCTTCGTGCTGCTGTTCGCCGCCAGCGGTATCGGCAACGGCTCCACCTTCCGCACCGTGGGCGTGATTTTCGACCGCGTGCAAGCCGGCCCGGTATTGGGCTGGACCTCGGCGGTGGCGGCCTACGGCTCGTTCATCGCCCCCGAGGTGATCAACGGACAGATCAAGGCCGGCACGCCGGAAATCGCCATGTACGGCTTCGCGGCGTTCTACGCCCTGTGCCTGATTCTCAACTGGTGGTTCTACCTGCGCCGCAGCGCCGAGATCAAGAACCCCTGAACCCATGACAACGAATTTTTCAAGGAGTCTGCAATGAGTCACTTTCTCGATCGTCTGAAATTCTTCGACAAGGTCAAGGAGACCTTTTCCGGCGACCACGGCATCGTCACCAACGAAGACCGCCAGTGGGAGGACGCCTACCGCCATCGCTGGCAGCACGACAAGGTAGTGCGCTCCACCCACGGCGTGAACTGCACCGGTGGCTGCAGCTGGAAGATTTTCGTCAAGAACGGTCTGGTGTCGTTCGAGATGCAGCAGACCGACTACCCGCGCACCCGCGACGACCTGCCCGACCATGAGCCGCGCGGCTGCCAGCGCGGGGCATCGTTCTCGTGGTACCTGTACAGCCCGCACCGCATCAAGCACCCGATGATCCGCGGTCGTCTGCTCGATCTGTACCGTGCGGAAAGAAAATCGGGGAAAGACCCGGTGGAAGCCTGGGCCGCGATCCAGGCCGACGAGAAAAAGCGCAAGCAATACACCGCGGTGCGCGGCCTGGGCGGCTTCGTACGCACCAGCTGGGACGAAGTGACCGAGATCATCGCCGCCGCCAACGTCTACACCATCAACAAGTGGGGCCCGGACCGCATCTACGGCTTCTCGCCAATTCCCGCGATGTCGATGATTTCCTACGCCGCGGGCTCGCGCTACCTCTCCATGATAGGCGCCGCCTGCGGCTCCTTCTACGACTGGTACTGCGACCTGCCGGCGGCCAGCCCGCAAACCTGGGGCGAGCAGACCGACGTGCCGGAAGCGGCCGACTGGTATAACTCGACCTACATCATCATCACCGGCGCCAACCTGCCGATGACCCGCACCCCTGACGCGCACTTCGCCTCGGAAGTGCGCTACAAGGGCGCCAAGATCGTGGCGATGGCGCCGGATTATGCCGAGTTCTGCAAATTCTCCGACCTGTGGATGCCGATCCGCCAGGGCACCGACTCCGCCGCCTTCCTGGCGATGGGACATGTGGCCCTGAAGGAGTTCTACATCGACAATCAGGATCCGTATTTCCAGGAATATGCACGCAAGTACACCGACCTGCCGATGCAGGTGATGCTACGCAAGCATGGCGACAGCTATGTGTCCGACCGTTTCCTGCGGGCTTCGGATTTTGATGGTGCACTGGGCGAAATCAACAACCCGGACTGGAAGACCATCGTTTATGACGAAGCCAGCCAGTCCTTCGTCGCGCCCAACGGCTCCATCGGCTTCCGCTGGGGTGAGGAAGGCAAGTGGAACCTACTGCCGAAGAACGCCGCCAACCAGCAGGAAATATCCGCCGAACTGAGCTGCATCGCAAACCGCGACGGCGTAGTGTCGGTAGGTTTTCCGCATTTCAATCAGGACGAAGATGAACTGCTGTACCGCAACGTGCCGGTGCGCAAAGTGACGCTGCCAAATGGCGAAGAAGCCTATGTCGCCTCGGTGTTCGACATGCAGGTTGCGCAGTACGGCATCGACCGGGACTTAGGTGGCGACAATGTCGCCAGATCCTACCTGGACGCCGACGTGGCCTACACCCCGGCCTGGGCCGAAAAGGTCACCGGCGTCAAGGCCGCCGACATCGAGCGCACCGGCCGCGAGTTTGCCTACAACGCCTCGAAAACCAAGGGCAAATCCATGGTGATCATGGGCGCCGCGATCAACCACTGGTACCACAACGACCTGGCCTACCGTTCCATCATGAACCTGCTGCACATGTGCGGCTGCGTGGGGCAGACCGGCGGCGGCTGGGCGCACTACGTGGGCCAGGAAAAACTGCGTCCGCAAGCCGGCTGGGCGCCGATCGCGTTCGGTCTGGACTGGAACCGTCCGCCGCGCCACATGAACTCCACCTCCTACTGGTACTTCCATACCGACCAGTGGCGCTATGAAACAGTCAAGGCCGACGATCTGCTGTCACCTGCCGGCAAAGGCAAAAACAAGGGCTACTCGCTGGCCGACTACAACGTGGCAGCCACCCGCATGGGCTGGCTGCCTTCCGCGCCGCACTGGAACGCCAACCCGCTCGACCTCGTGCGTGATGCCGAAAAAGCCGGCGCCACCGACGAAGCCGGCATTGCCAAGCACGTGGTCGACAAGCTCATGGACGGCTCGCTGGATGTCGCCTTCGCCGATGTGGATAACCCGGTCAACTGGCCGCGCAATCTGATCGTGTGGCGCGGCAACCTGATCGGCACTTCCGCCAAGGGCCATGAATATTTCCTGAAACATTTATTAGGGGCCCAGAACGGCGTGCTGCAGGAATCCGGCGCCGGACGCGACAACCATGAAGTCAAATGGCACGAGGAAGCCCCCATCGGCAAGCTGGACCTGATGGTGGACATCAACTTCCGCCTCAATTCCACCGGCGCCTATTCCGACATCATTTTGCCGACAGCGACCTGGTACGAGAAGAACGACCTCAACACTACCGACATGCATCCGTTCATCCACCCGTTGTCGGAGGCGGTCAGCCCGGGCTGGGAATCCAAGTCCGACTGGCAGATTTTCAAATCCCTCGCCAAGACCTTTTCGACGCTGGCCGAAAAGCACCTGGGCACGCGCCGCGATATCGTCGCACTGCCGATGCAGCACGACTCGGCGGCCGAACTGGCGCAACCGTTCGGCCATGTCACCGACTGGAAGAAGGAAGGGCTGGAACCGATTCCCGGCAAGACCATGCCCATCCTCAAGGTGGTGGAGCGCGACTACGCCAATACCTACAGGAAGTTCATCGCGCTGGGGCCCTTGATGGTCAAGCTCGGCAACAACATCAAGGGTATAGACTGGAACACCGAGCAGGAGTACGAAGAGCTCAAGAAGTGCAACTACACGGTATCGGTGCCCGGCATTTCCTTCGGTATGCCGTCGCTGGAAGAAGATATCGGCGTGTGCGACGCGGTGATGCGCATGGCGCCGGAAACCAACGGCGAAGTGGCGCACAAGTCGTGGAGCGCGCTGTCGAAAAAAACCGGCATCGACCACCACCACCTCTATGCCGGCCGCCACGAGGACAAGTTCACCTTCCGCGACATCCAGGCCCAGCCGCGCAAGATCATCACCGCGCCCACCTGGTCCGGCATCGAGTCCGAGCATGTTTCCTATACCGCCGGCTATACCAATATCCACGAGCACATCCCGTTCCGCACGCTGACCGGCCGCGCGCATTTTTATCAGGATCACGAGTGGATGCTGGATTTCGGCGAAGGCTTCTGCGCTTACCGCGGCCCGCTCGACATGAAGGCGCAGGACACCGTACCCGCCGCAGTCCGGGCCAAACCGCACCTGGTGCTGTCGTGGATCACGCCGCACTCCAAGTGGGGCATCCATTCCACCTACCAGGATAATCTGCGCATGCTGACGCTGTTCCGCGGCGGGCCTTACGTCTGGGTGTCGGAAGATGATGCCAAATCCATCGGCTTGCAGGACAACGACTGGATCGAGGCAGTCAACGCCAATGGCGCCACCGTGGCGCGGGTGGTGGTCTCGCAGCGGGTGCCAAGAGGGATGGCGATGATGTACCACGCCCAGGAAAAGAATGTGAACGTGCCCGGCTCGCCCTCCACCGGCAAGCGTGGCGGCATCCTGAATTCGGTCACCCGCGTGATCATCAAGCCGACCAACATGATAGGCGGCTATGCCCAGCTGGCTTATGGCTTCAATTACTACGGCACCGTGGGCTGTCAGCGCGACGAGATGGTGGTGCTGCACAAGGTCGCCGACCAGGACGTGGACTGGCTGGAACGTCCGCTGACTCCGGAACGCGAAGCGCAACTCAACCCCGTCGGCATTGGCGCCCTGTAAACAGGACATAGGAGAACATCATGAAAGTACGCGCACAATTCGCCTTTGTCTTCAACCTGGACAAATGCATCGGTTGCCACACCTGCTCGGTGACGTGCAAGAACGTGTGGAGCAACCGCAAGGGCGTGGAATACGCCTGGTTCAACAACGTGGAATCCAAGCCCGGCGTCGGCTATCCCCAGCAATGGGAAAACCAGGAAGTCTGGAACGGAGGCTGGGAGCTGAAGGACGGCAAACTGGAGCTTAAATCCGGCAACCGCGCCTCCAAGCTGCTGAACATTTTCGCCAACCCGGACCTGCCCGAGATCGACGATTACTACGAGCCGTTCACCTATAACTACGCCCATCTGCAGAACGCGCCGCTGTCCGAGGCCGCGCCGACCGCACGGCCGCTGTCGCAGATCACCGGCGAGACCATGGAGAAGATCACCTGGGGCCCGAACTGGGAGGACGACCTGGCGGGCGAATACGCCAAGCGCAGCCAAGACCAGAACATGCACAACATCCAGAAGGAGATGTATGGGCAGTTCGAGAACACCTTCCACATGTACCTGCCGCGCATCTGCAACCACTGCCTCAACCCGGCCTGCGTCGCGGCCTGCCCCTCGGGCTCGATGTACAAGCGCGAGGAGGACGGCATCGTGCTGGTGGACCAGGACAAGTGCCGCGGCTGGCGCATGTGCGTTTCCTCCTGCCCGTACAAGAAGGTGTTCTACAACTGGGAATCGGGCAAGGCCGAGAAGTGCATCGGCTGCTACCCGCGCGTGGAGTCCGGCATGCCGACGGTGTGCTCGGAATCCTGCGTCGGCCGCATCCGCTACAACGGCATCATGCTGTACGACGCCGACAAGATCGAGGAACTGGCGAGCACGGAAAACGAACAGGATCTGTACGAAGCACAGTGCAGGATCTTCCTCGACCCCAACGATCCGAAAGTGATCGCCGCGGCCCGCGCCGAGGGCATCAACGACGACTGGATCATCGCCGCGCAGAAGTCGCCGATCTACAAGATGGCCATCGACTGGAAGATCGCCTTCCCCATGCACCCGGAATTCCGCACGCTGCCGATGGTGTGGTACGTGCCGCCGCTGTCTCCGGTGCAGTCGCAGATCGACCAGGGCAACCTGCCGGTCGGGCCGGATGGCGCTATTCCTCTGTCGGGCACCATGCGCCTGCCGATCCAGTACCTCGCCAACCTGCTCACCGCCGGCAAGGAAGCGCCGATCGAGAGCGCGTTGAACCGCCTGATCGCGATGCGCAGCTACCAGCGCTCGGTGCATGTGGAAGGCCGCGCCGACACCCGCGCGCTGGAAAAAGCCGGCATCAGCGAAGCCACCGCCAAGGAAATGTACCGCTATCTGGCGATTGCCAATTACGAAGACCGTTTCGTGATCCCCACCGGCCACGAGGAAGTCCGCATGGACGACTTCCACGCCTTCCAGGGGCAGAACGGCTTCACCTTCGGCAACGACACCTCGGCCGGGATCAGCAAGATCACGCTGTTCCCGCGCCGCCGCAAAGAGTCGATGGAGCCGAGAACACCGGCGCCATCGGCCGACGATCGCTAGTCACAAGATCGCTAGGAGAACATCATGCAAATTTACAAAATGCTGTCGGTGATGCTGGAGTATCCGGACCAGGAGTTGCTGGACCACCTGCCGGAACTGCGCGAACAGACCGAGTGCTGTCTGGACATCGACAATGCGGAACGCGCCGGCGTGCTCAAGGTTCTTGATTACCTGGGGAGCGCGCCGCTCACCGGGTTGCAGGAAAAATACGTGCAGACCTTCGATCTCACCGCGGAGCACAGCCTGCACCTGACGCACCACCTGTTCGGCGACGACAAGAACCGCGGCCCGGCGCTGATCGACCTGGGCGAACTGTACAAGGACTACGGCGTGGAAGTCGTCACCAATGAACTGCCGGATTATCTGCCGCTGATTCTCGAATTCGCGGCCTATCTGGACGACGACGAAGCGATGGTGTTCCTGTCGGATGCCGGCAAGGTGTTCAATGTGCTGGCGGACAATCTGAACAAGGTCGCCAGCCCGTACGCGCCGCTGCTTTCCATTATCGAAAACCGGGCGACCCTGACCCGCCTGGCTGCTTAAGGAGAACACAATGAACCTGCACAACTTTCTCTATGGCGTGTATCCGTACATCGCGCTCAGCGTGTTCCTGCTCGGGAGCTGGCTACGCTTCGACCGCGAACAATACACCTGGAAAAGCGATTCCAGCCAGCTGCTGTCCAAGGCCAACCTGCGCCTGGCGAGCAATCTGTTCCATGTCGGCGTCATCGCCATTTTCTTCGGCCACGCGGTGGGCCTGCTCACGCCCCATGGCTTGTTCCGTACCCTGGGCGTATCCGACATGACGCACCAGATGATCGCGATCTGGGCCGGTTCCATCTTCGGCTCGCTGGCGTTGGCGGGCGGCGCGCTGCTGTGGCTGCGGCGCATGTTCAACGTGCGCATTTCGGTCACCAGCCGCGGCGCGGACAAGTTCATCCTGTCCTGGCTGCTGGTCACGCTGATGGTCGGCCTGTCCACCATTCCGGTGTCCATCGGTCACGCCAATGCCGGCAATCCCGGCGTCATGATCGCGCTGGCGGAATGGGTGCAGAGCATCGTCTACCTGCATCCGCAGCCGGTGCTGCTGGAAAGCGTGGACACCGTGTTCAAGGTGCACCTGTTTCTCGGCATGACGGTGTTCCTGGTGTTCCCGTTCACGCGCATGGTGCATGTGTGGAGCGCACCGTTCGGCTACGTCGGCCGCCCTTACCAGATCGTGCGCAGCAAGCGTACTTTCCGATAACGGAAGCTTGTTTGATACAAAAACATTTAGGAAAGGCAGACCATGAACAACCATATCAAGTTGCTGCTGACGGGCGCCGTATTGTCCGCCCTCCCGGGTCTTGCGGTTTCCGCAGAGCCCCCCGCCGCGCCTGCGGACTACACATTGCTGGATTCCATCAAGAGCGGCAAGCCGATGACCAGTTTCCGGCTGCGTTACGAGAAGGTCGGGCAGGATGGCTTGGGGCCGGCGGGCACGTCGGCAGCCAATAACGATCTCAAGG
>NZ_DASXVH010000073.1:0-18860 GCF_036504375.1 Novimethylophilus sp. | reverse complement strand
GACAAGTACATGTACTCGGTCAACATCGAGCCGCATGTCAGCGTCAAACCCGGCTCGGTGTTCGAGTTCCCGCTGGACATCGACGAGCACTATGTCGCCGAATGCCAGGACAAAGCGATCACCCTGGCCAAGGATCCGGGGCGGTATGCCGCGTTGCCGCACATGATGGATGCGCAATGGGACGTGCTTGAATTGATCATGGAATCCCTTTCCCGGGATTACCCCGACCAGTTCAAGCTGGTGAAAGACGGCAATCGCTGGACCTGGGAAAACCGGCCGCTAGGCATCAGGGATAGCTTCACCTTCGGCGACCGCTCCTCAATGACACTGGACCCGTTCGAATATGTCGGACGCCAGATTCAGGGCGATTTTGTATTGCTGGATCAGCGCGAAGGCACATTATTTGCCGACGCCGGCTGTATCACCAGCCAGGCGGACTGGTCGCTGGCGTTCGATGTGGGCATGTCCTGGCATCAATGGCATGCGCCGGTTCCCCGAGCGACGGAAATGGGCGTGATGGACCGTGCGCTCAAGTTCATGATGAACCTGCAACAGGGGAGTCCGGTCCGGCGCTTGAACTGGACCATGACCATCAACCCGCGGCTGGATACCTCGCCTGAAAATTACCCGCAATGGGGTGGTGAGCGTAATACCGTTACCATGGACAACGCCGGTGACAAGGTACATCTGCGGGTCGAGCTGCAATCGCTGTTCAGGCTGCCCCGCAGCAACGGTATCGTGTTCAGCATCCGTTGCTATCTCATCAGCTTGAACGAACTGGCTACCTATCCGCGTTGGGCGAAGCGCTTTCACCGGATATTGCAAGGCTTGCATCCCGACCTGATCGAATACAAGGGATTGACGAAATTTCATGCCGCCGCGGTTGATTGGCTTGCGCGCTTCGATGACGGGGCGCCGCTGGATATAGGCACACATCCGGAATAGCGCATGGGGCAGAGCAAATTGACAGATGTCCATCGCGAATCGCTTTACAGCCTTATCGGTGGTGAGCATGGCGTCAAGCGGCTGGTGGAAACTTTCTACGATGTTGTCGAAGACTGTCCGGAGGGCCATGCCGTCAACATCCTCCATTTGCGCGGCCACGGCGTGGCGCACTCGCGAATCGAGCAGTTCGGTTTCCTGTCCGGTTTTCTGGGTGGCCCGCGCCTTTATAGCGAAAAATACGGGCATTCCGATGTGCGCTTGATGCATGAGCATGTGGAAATCGATGCGGAAGCCAAGGATGCATGGCTGACCTGCATGTCCATGGCGATAGACAAGGTTGGCCTGGAACCGGGGTTGAAACAGAAGCTGATGGTCAATTTCACCAAAGTCGCCACGATGCTGATTAATCGTAATGGCTGACGATTTGATGTTGTTGGAAAAGAGCGGCAAACCAGAATAAGAATGTTGGTTTTTTGCAACAAATTTGCCTATTGTTCAAAAAATTAAACACCGTGTGTTGAATGAATTGAAATAAATTTTCACAATTAGTATAGTTTAATGGTGGTTAATTTTTTTAACTTTCAGGGGATCGTTACAATGAATACAAGCAAATCTTTGTTTCTGGCAGGGTTATTAGGAACTGCGATAACCGCTACTGCGCCCGCTATCGCCGAAGAAGCTGCTGCCGCTGCGCCGGCGGCACCAGCCGCGGCCGCACCGGCTGAACCGGCGTCTCCGCACACGCTGAGCGCGAATGTCGGCATTTACGGTCAGTATGTGTTCCGCGGCATTACCTACACGAATTCGCGCCCTGCGCTACAGGGCGGGTTCGATTACGCCCATTCCAGCGGTTTCTTTGCCGGGGTTTGGGGCTCCAACGTCGACAAGGATGCGTTATATGGCAATACGCTCGAGATCGATCTGTACGGTGGCTATACGCACCAATTTACTCCCGACATCGGTATCAATGTCGGCTTCCTGCAGTTCTATTATCCTGATAATGAACATCCTAAACTCGGTTTTGGCACGCATGAGTCTGCCAATACCACCGAGCTGAATGCCGCTGTCACTTGGAAATGGTTCACCCTGAAATACAACTATGCCGTGAGCGATTTCTTCGGTCTCAACAACAAGAGCCTTGGCGACCGCAAGGGTAATAGCCGTGGCAGCGATTACTGGGAGGGGTCCTTCAATTACACGCTGCCCTATGATATCAATGTCGTGCTGCACGCCGGTCGTCAAAGTGTTGAAGGTCGCTCTGTTGCCGACTACACCGACTATCTGGTCGGCATCAACAAGAACTTTTCGATTGCCGGCAGCACCGGCTGGAATGCGGGCGTCAACTTCACCACAACCAATGCCAGAGATTCCTGGTATGTCGACGGCAAGGGCAAAACCACAGGCGACGACCATGTGATTCTGTTCCTGAAGCGCACGTTCTGATCCACATCTGGCTGACGTGATGTTGTCTCGGGGCGCTGCGGCGCCCCTTTTATTTAGGTTATTCCAGGCGTGTCTGTGGGAGCGATTGGCTGAAAATCATGTCGTAATCGCCGTTTGGGGAAAGGTCAGTGATGAATCCTTCCAGCGCGAGCAATTCCCCCGCACTGGAATATACGCCCTTGCCTTGTTCCCACACCCATTTGATGTTGCCTGAGCGGCTGATGATGCGATAGATCATCTGGAATTTTTCCTGTTTGGCAATTTGCTGCTGAACGCAGTCCCAGGTGCGCGGCCTGTCATCCTGGTGGATGGTCATGGTGTAGGAGAAATTGGGGTTTTCGACCATTTCATAGGGTTCGTAGCCGGTGACTTCCAGGCAGCCGTCGCTGACGAATTCGAAGGTCCAGTTTTTATCATTTTTGCAGCGATAGACCATGCCGGGAATGTTGCTGAGGAGGGTGCTGAGAGAGCGGCGATTGGCGCGAAGACTGCTTTCTATCATTTTCATGCGGCTGATATCGGTCAGGGTGCCGATGACGCTCGATCGCTCGCCCTTGCGTGTCGAGGTGTTTTTGGCACGCAGTTCGACCCAGTGGGAGTCGCCGTTTTTAGCAATCAGCCGTGTCTCGAGCTGGCAGGTCTGGCGTTTTCCTTGCGTGAGCGAGTTGAGGTGCGCTTCCAGCAAAGGCCGGTCTTCGGGATGGATGAAAGACAGCAGCGGTTTGTTCAGGCTATCTTCCAGTCTGTGGTCCAGTAAACGCTCCCACGAAGGGTTGAGAAATATGATTTCCCGCGAAGCGTTAACCTGAAATACAATTTGCTCAATCTGGTCAATCAGCAGGTGATAATTGAATTGGTCGTCAAAATCCTGCTTGCTCGATTTCAGTGAAGACTCTGGAGCAAATTGCAAGAGATTGAGGTTGGAATTGCCGTCCTCGCGTAAAGGTGATAGCGAAGCCTGTACAGGTAATATCGTTCCATCCGAATGCAGGATGCGTAATTTGATGGTGCCGCTTTGAGTGCCTTCCTGCGACGTTCCGGCGATAAGCTTGGCTAGATGCTGATGATCGGAAGGATGCACGAGATTGGTGAGCGGCATGCCGATGATCTGGTCGCTCATGCTCAACATGCCAAGTTCGTTGAGGAACGCCTTGTTGGTAAAGGCTACGGTGTAGCCATCCAGTACCGCAGCAGGCGTGGAAAGATTGCGTGAGACATCGCGTTCCCAGGTAATGTTGTCAAAACTGGATTTCTTGCGGATTCTCGAGGTGCGGGACCCCAATGCGGGGTAAATGGCAATCATCAGTATGCCGGACAGCATCGTGGTCGAGATGGCGGCAAGCGCGGTCAGATAAAATTTGAAAGAAGCGTTTCCATCCCACCATGTACCGATCACGAGCATGAAAATAAGGCTTAACACAAGGGTGCTGAATACGTATAGGCTCATCTATAGTTACCTGATGCTATATTGCTTATGAACTGGAGTCGTATCCTGAATTCCAAACTGTCTGGAGTCGGCCATGCGTTAACGGATATCAACAGCCTGCTTCGGCGACATAGACTCTATGTCCGGCTCGTGGCACTGTTGCTATGCATCGTATTCATGGTCGTATTGATGCAGGCGGGCTCACTGTATCTGGTGGATTATATTCCAGATAATCAGTCCGCTATCCAGAAAATATACCAACATAAGCTGTTCTGGAGACATGAGGTCGATACCGCGGGTGTGACGAAGCCTGCCGATGCTGAAGAAGTGATGGCGTCGCTGAGAAACTACTATTTCAGAACCGACGACCCTACGTTTGTCTGGTTGGAGAAAAAGAACGACAAGACCTATACTCAAGCGCTGAAGTACCTGAAAAGCGCCCAGGCCGATTTCGAATCCGCCAGCATGCAGCGCTTGCCGCTTGAGGAAAGAGTGCGTTTGGCAAAATTGGTAGTTCTGGCTTATGAGCCGCTTGCCAGCGCCCTGCAAAGCGATGTAGAGATCAAGCAATCCGTCATTTCGCTGCTGCAATTGCTCAGTATGGTGCTGCTGCTATGCTGCGTGGTGACGATTGCACTGGACGCCAGGCGGGTGCTGGTTGACCGCCTCGATCATCTGATGTCGCTGGCTTCCAAGGAGTTTGCAGGGATTGCCCATGCCGATACGGATGAGTTTTCCCGGCTGGAACAGATGATGTACGAAATATCGGCGCGCCTGGAAGGCTTCAAGGCGGAAACGGAATGGATCAATCAGACCAGCGGCGAGCGCATCAGGGGCCTGATCCGTTCGCAGGATTACCTTTTCAAGTTTGTCGAACTGATCAACAGCACCGTTCTCAGCGAAATGACGCTGCGCAAGCTGCTGTATGGGCTGGAAAAGGCCTTGAACGTCAATAATGCCGTGCTGGTGTTTACCGAGAGCGATACGTTCGTTCCGGCGGGCCGTGTGCTGTTCTCGCATCACTGGCCGGCCGCGGTTCAGGATGAGTTGCTGGAGGAGTTGACTGGCGCGAATGATGTTAGCGATTTCGTCACGACAACCGTCGATGGCGTGAAGCTGCGGTGTCTGGCGGTGGCTTTCTCTAGCCCGTCCGGAGCGCTGGGCGTGCTTAAGGTCGAGGCGGACGGAGATCGCCTGTTTGAAGAATCCGAGATCCGGCTGGTGGAAATGACGGCGCAGTTGCTGTCGATGGTCATGGGGTCGCAAGGCCGCGAGCAGGAAGGTCGGCGCGTTGCGCTACTCGAAGAAAGATCGGCAATAGCGCGGGAACTGCATGATTCGCTGGCGCAATCGCTGTCGTTTATGAAAATACAGATTGCCCGGTTGCAGTCGAATGTGGGTGCGGAAGGAGTGCCGGAGGCCGCGATCCATGGCATTGTGAATGAGCTGCGGGAAGGGCTGGATAATGCCTATCGGGAATTACGGGAGCTGCTTGCGACTTTCCGGGTTCATATGGATGTGAGAGGGCTCGGCTACTCGATCCAGTCGGCGATTGATGAATTCACGCAGAGATCCAGCCTGTCGATTACGTTCGACAATCGGTTGGTGAACTGCCGGCTGACGGTGAATGAGGAGTTTCATATCCTGCACGTGGTGCGGGAAGCATTATCGAATATCGTGCGGCATTCCGGTGCAAAGAATGTGACGATTGCAATGTCTTCCCAGACGAACGGAACGATCATGGTGACGATCGATGATGATGGAGTAGGGTACACTTTCAAGAGTGACGAGCCTCATCATTACGGTCAGACTATCATGAAGGAGCGCGCCAGCAGCCTCGGCGGCGAAGTCGAGGTGCTACGCAGGCGCAAGGGCGGGACACGGGTAAGGCTGGTGTTTAATCCCAAGCTGGCTCAATAGACGGCATTGCATGGCGGAAAACTTATGAAAGAGACCATTAAAGTTTTATTGATCGACGACCATGCCCTGTTTCGCAAGGGCGTCAGACAGATCATTTCCGCCGATCCGCATTTCGAGATCGTGGGCGAGGCTGCATCTGGTCAGGAGGGATTGGACCTCGCGCAGCAAATACTGCCCGACATGGTGCTGATCGACCTCAACATGAAAGGCATGAATGGCCTGGAAACCTTGAGACGGTTCAAGGAAACATCGCTCAATGCGCGTTATATCGTCCTCACGGTATCCGATGCCGAGGATGACCTGCTGGAGGCGCTGCGTGCCGGTGCCGACGGCTATCTGCTCAAGGATATGGAACCCGAGGATTTGTGCGCCAATCTGCTCAAGGCCTCGACGGGCGTCACGGTATTGCAGGACAGCCTGACGGAGATACTGAAGAACGCGCTGCTGGAACCGACCACGAGAAAAACCACCAGCGATGCAGCGCTGACCGAGCGCGAGCACGAGATCCTGGAATGCCTCGCCAATGGCATGAACAACAAAACCATCGCTCGGCATCTGGGCATCAGTGATACCACGGTGAAGGTCCATATCAAGAACCTGCTGCGCAAACTGAACCTTACCAGCCGACTTGAGGCGGCCGTTTGGGTACATCAGCACAAACCCAAAGGTTAGCGAGGGCGCATAAAAAAGCCACGCCTAGCAGGCGTGGCTTGGTGGTTGACACAAAAGGTGGGGCTCAGTCACCAAACAGCGCCGTCGCGTTTTGGGGGACTTTAATAGCGAAAATCTTGCGGACGGTTTCTACAGTTTTCCAGGTGATCTTGGAACCGGCTGCAACGAAAAAGCTGTCGCCGCCGACATAGGTCTTGGATTCCCCGCCAGCTTCAGTCAGCGTGGCCTTGCCCTGGAACATGTGCACCATTTCATCAACATTATAGGTGACTTGGTACGTACCGGGCGTGGCTTCCCAGAAACCGGTGAGGAACTTGCCGTCTTCCGTTGCATGCTCGATGTACGTCTTCATGGTGGGGGAGCCTTCGACGGGCTTCCAGCCATCCAGGTCAGTCGTGATAGGGGTGGATTTTGGGGAACTCAGCTTTCCGAACGATACCATTGTCATCGTATACCTCCAGGTTTCATGGGTTAAAAAAACAGACAGGGCGTGTCAAACTTTGGAACTTAAGCTTTGACTGTGTGACGCGCCCTGATCCGGACTGCAAGGTGTTGTCTGGTATTACAGCGGTGCGCGTTGGCCGCAGAAAAAGCCGACAGCGCGATTCGGGGTTTCGAAAATGATGTGGTCGCCGTCGGTGAAGTAAAGCACGTCGCCGACCTTGGCGTTGTATTTCTTGCCGGTCTTGACTTCGGTGATGTTGAATTCGCCTTCCACGACGATTTTCATTTCTTCGTAGTCATAGGTGTAGTCCAGCGGGTTGCCTGCTTCCAGATGGAAGAAGCCGGCGCACATCGGCTTGTCCTTGTGCTGAGTAGGGGCGGCTGATACGAAGACGTCGCCCAGCCAGGCGGGAACGCCAGCGACGTTCATGGACGGTTGTTTATCCTTGACGGCTTGTGCGTGGTATTTCATGGATTTTCTCCTATTAAGTGTAAGTTTGATTGAATTAGCATCAATTAAAACCGGCCTTCACCTGCGCCACAATTACACTTAAGAGGTACTCTCAAAGAAGCATATTCCCTTTTTCTCCCAGCCCTTTGCTTTATTCGGCTGCAAAACAGGATGTATAATGGTGATTATATTTTATTACCAATGTTAAACTAACGTTTCGCTTTTGTTCAGGGAGATTTAAATGGGTGACAAAATTTTTATGCGTGTCGGCGAAGCTCTGGTTGCCGGCGGACCGGTGGGGACGGCGGCGGAGCCGGAGGTGGCCATCGGCGAGATGGATGGCCCCATGGGCACGGCGTTCGGCACGCTGCTGGGCGACCAGGTCAAGGGCCACACGCGCGTACTGGCGATCCTGAATACCGATGTCATGGTGCGGCCGGCGACCATCATGGTCAGCAAGGTGACGGTGAACAACACCCGCTACACCAACATCCTCATGGGGACGGTGCAGGCGGCGATTGCCAACGGTGTGCTGGACGCGGTGCGCAACGGCGATATTCCGAAGGACAAGGTGGACGACCTGGGCATCATCATTTCGGTATGGCTTAATCCGCTTGTGGCCGAGCAAGACGATCTGGATCACAAAGTTCTGTTCGACATTCATCGCGAAGCGACGGCCAAAGCCATCCACAAGGCGATGAAGCACGAGCCGGGTATTGACTGGCTGCTGGAAAATCAGGAAAAAATCGTGCACAAGTATTTCCAGATGGGCCTGGACGGAAAAATTTAGGATAAATTGGCGCGAGCCGTCTCGCTTAACTAAGCTGGTTGGCGTGCGTGACAGAAATTGTTATCCGCAATCGGGCGGGCAGATTCATGCCCTGGAAGAATGGGGGCGGGCGGACGCGCGAAATTGCCGTTTATCTACCCGGTGCCGGAATGGATGATTTTCTCTGGCGGGTGAGCGTCGCGGAGATCTGCGAAGCAGGGTCGTTTTCGCTGTTTCCCGGCATTGAGCGCCAGCTGTTGCTGCTCGACGGGTCCGGAGTCGTATTGGAACTACCGGAGGGATGCCACCGGCTTTTAAAGCCGTATCAGGCTTTACGTTTTGCCGGCGAGGCGCCGGTGCGGTGTGCGCCCCTCAATGGCCGTTGCCATGCATTGAACGTTATGACGCGGCGCGGCGGCGCGGTTGCCGAGCTTAAAGTCAGCTACGGTGCGCACCTGATCGCAGATACCGGAATACTGCGGATGTTCTTCGTTGCCCGGGGCGCATATCGGTGCGGCGGAAAAGATGGGATGCTGTTCGAGTTGCATCAAGGCGACGCGGTTCTGATTGCCGGTAGGGAGCTTGTCTTCAGCGGGCAAGGCGATCCCGACGCCGTGCTGATCGAGGTGGAATTCAGGCTCTAATTGGGAATGAGTGCGAAGATACCGGTATTCAAGCTACGCCAGGGCGGCAGTCCGCTCTTGGTGTCGATGCCGCATGTCGGCACCCATCTGCCGTCGTGGCTCACGCCGCGCCTCACGCCGGAGGCCTTGGCACTGGCGGACACCGATTGGTGCCTTGAAGCGCTGTACGATTTTCTCGATGAGCTCGACGCCACGCTGGTGGTGGCGACTCATTCGCGCTATGTCGTCGATCTCAACCGGCCGCCGGACGATGCGAGCCTGTATCCGGGGCATAGTACCACCGGCCTGTGCCCGATCGATACCTTCGACGCGCGGCCGGTCTATGTGTCCGGTAGCGAGCCTGGTTTCCCGGAGATGCGCCGGCGCATCGCAACTTACTGGCGTCCCTATCATACGACGCTGGAGGCGGAGCTGGCGCGGCTGAAGGCGCTGCACGGCAGCGCACTGCTGTGGGACGCGCACTCGATTCGATCAAAGGTGCCGCGCTTTTTCGAGGGCGAACTGCCCAATTTCAACATTGGCACCGCAGACCACCAGGCGTGTGCGCCGGAACTCGCCGAACGGCTAGCTGCGGTTGTCCGCAACCACGGTGCTTACTCATGGGTCATGAATGGCCGCTTCAAGGGCGGGTATATCACGCGGCATTACGGCCAGCCGGGGAGGGGCGTGCATGCCGTCCAGCTCGAAATGGCCATGCGCACCTATATGCTGGAGGCGCCGCCATTCGGGTTTGACGAAGTGCTTGCCAGCCCGGTGCGGCCAGTGCTGCGCGCGATGATGGAAGCGATGCTGGTGTGGCAGCAGAGTCAGCAGCCCCAGTGACTTCCCTGTTTCTTTTTTCAAGCGAGGTGGAACATGACTGAAAAACCAAAGGGCATGGCAACCGCAAATATCCACGCGGAAGCCGTCAGGGATGTATTGGGCTCCCCGCATGTCCCGCTGTACGACACCACAACCTTCAAGTTTGACTCTACGCAAGACCTGCTTGACGTGGTTGAAGGAAGGGCAGATGGTTTTCTCTATACCCGTTATGGTATGAACCCGACGATCAGGAGTCTTGAAGCCAAACTGGCGAATCTGGACGGAGCGGAATCCTCCCTGGCGTTTTCTTCCGGCATGGCCGCCTTGTCTTCGTTATTCCTGGCTCACGGGCGCCAGGGCATCGTGTGTCTGGGCGACGCCTACGGCGGAACGCTGGAGCTCTTGTCCAGCCAATTGCCCGGACTGGGCATCCAGACTCACCAGCTGCTGTTGGCTGAAATCGATAAGCTTGATGCCTTGCTCGCGACCGGAGTAGGGCTGGTGTTTTTCGAAACTCCGACCAATCCCCGCCTGGAGCTCATCGATATCCGCAGGGTTGCGGCACTAGCCCATGCCCACGGCGCGTTAGTCGCGATTGACAATACTTTCGCGACGCCGGTCAATCAGCGCCCGCTGGCGCTTGGCGCCGATATCGTGATGCAAAGCGCTACCAAGTATCTGGGCGGCCACAGCGATCTTACCGCCGGTGTGGTATCCGCAGATAAAAACCTGCTGCATCCGATACAGCCCTGGCGCAAGAACCTCGGCCAGACGATTGCCCCGGAGATTGCACACAAGCTTTCCAGAAGCCTGTCTACACTGGTTATTCGGGTCGAAAAACATAATGCAAACGCGATGGCGGTCGCTACTTTTCTGCATGGACATAAAGCCGTGAAGCGCGTGTATTACCCCGGCTTGGCAGATTCGCCGGATCATGCGTTGGCATCGGCTCAAATGTCGGGATTTGGCGGCATGGTTACTTTCGAGGTCAATGGATCGGTACAGCATGCCACCCGCTTTATCGACAGCCTGCAAGTCTTCAGCCTCGCACCCAGCCTGGGTGGCGTGGAAAGTCTGGCGACCCAACCGGTGACCACATCCCATCACGACATGGCCGCGGACGAGAGAACGGCGCGTGGCATCAGCGATACGATGATCAGGCTTTCGGTTGGCCTCGAAGACGAGAGCGACCTGGTCGATGATCTGGATCAGGCTTTAGCCAGGGCATTTTAAAACTTTACAGTTCGTACTTGCGGGGCACCAGCTTGGGTACGCATTGCGATCATTCGAAGTATTTCACCAGCCTGTCCAGCTCCAGTGCGGCTCGCTCCAGTTGCTGCGATGCGGCCCATGCGCCCTGGACTTCTCCCCGGCTGTCGACGATCAGGGATGCGACTTGTCGCATCTGCGCGATGGTATCCTGTAGCGTGAACGCTTCGATGCGGGCCGCGCCGGCTAATTCCTGTATCAATTGCATCAGGTGAGCTTCATTGGGAAGGTCGCCGCCGGTTGCGTTCGGCGGCGCATTCTCGGCTGTCTCATGCAAGACGCCGTCCGTGGACTGCAGCCCGGTCACCAGCATCAGCTCCTCGGCATCTGCCGCGAGGCGGTCCAACCCCGTACTGGATTCGCTGATGTTGTCCAGCGTCTGGTACACGCGGTCATGCTGCTCCTCGGAGTGCTCCGAAAGATTCATCATGGTGCGATTGAGGCTGCTGCACTGGTCGTGGATAGCGCCCGCAGACAGCCGGATTTCGTCCATCATGACTTTGAGATGCATCTGCATGACGACGAGGGCTGCGGTGACCCGCCCCGGTTCGCCGTAACCTGATGCATCGCTGTCGCCGGACAGGTTGCCTTCGGCGATGCGCTCCAGGTCGGCCACTGCCGCCTGCAACGGAATTACTGTGCTGCGGAAGAAAAACAGGCCGGCCAGCATGAATGCAATGCTGCCAAAAGCGATTCCGCCCATCGCGACGATCGAGATTTTCTCGTTGAGCTCGGCGACGCTCAGCGCATTGCCTTTCGCTTTCTGCGAAACGAACGCCAGCAGCGCTTCTACCGTTTTTTTGGCTTCCTCATAGGCGGGGTCGACGTTGTCTTGCAACAATTTTTCCGCCGTGTCGTAATCGCCACGCACCAATGCCGCCTTGGCCGGTATGAGGCCGTCCTCGACATAGCGGGTACGTGCTCGCCAATATCGGTCCGATAGTTCGCGTTCGAGGCCCGTGCGCTGCCGGCTGTTATAGTCTTTCCACAGCGTTTCGATTTCGGAGCGGTTTCTCATCAGCGTCGCCATGTGCTCGGCAACGCCGGGATCTGGTTTCCAGGCCGTGCGTGCGGCGGGCCGATGACGCAGTGCCAGCGCAATTTGAGCCCGGTTTTCGGCCATGAGGAAATTGATACGGCCAATGGTCTGCACCGGCTCCATTTCTTCGTGATAAAGCGTACGCATCGCATTGCTGGAAAGATGCAGGCCGCTGATGCCGAGCACGCCGCCGGCGATCATCATCAGCGTAACGAACACGATGCCGGCCAGCACGCCATTCTTGATGGAAATGAAACGCTTCCAGCCGCCGGTTCTGTTGGCGGTGGTTACCTTGCCGGCCTTGGCGATGGCCGCATACGCGGTTTCCGCCCGGGCGATGGCTTCGCGCGACGGGACACCCCTGACCGACATATAGCCTATGGTTGCGCCGTTCTTGCGCACCGGCACCACCCGCGCATCGACCCAGTAGTGATCGCCGTTCTTGCAGCGGTTCTTGACTACGCCGCGCCAGGGCAGGCCTTGATGCAGCGTATCCCACATATCCTCGAACACCGCCGGCGGCACGTCCGGATGGCGCACGATGTTATGGCTGCTGCCGACCAGTTCTGCGCGGGAATAGCCGCTGACTTCAATAAAGGCATCGTTGGTAAACGTGATCACACCCTTGATGTCGGTGCGCGAAACCAATGAGCGACCTGGGGCGATGACGTTTTCCCGGCCGGTAACAGGAAGATTGATTTTCATGAATACGCTCCTTGTACGAAATTGGCAACCGGCACTGGCCGGGATACGCCTGGATCAAAGCTTGAATTCATTCAGCCATAACCTCTTGATGGTAACCGTTGCGGAACGGCATTCGGCAAACGGTACGATGCCGGTAATCTCGTAACCGGGGATATTGGTTTCGCGGCGCACCGGGGCGGATAACGGCATGCCTTTCTGGTTGTAGACGCTGAAGACGACGGCTTCGTCGGCTTTCATCGTGCGGTTGCGGATCGCGGCGATTTCCCCGCACTTCAGCCGGACGATGGAACCGGGCGGCAGCATGCCGATTTCCTTGATCAGGCCCTGCGTCAGTTCGCCGTCCATATGGACATCCTTCTCCAGGTACATGTCGCGCAATGCATTCTGCGCATTTAGCGCCTTATTGCGATAGGGCCTGGGCTTGGTCATCGCGCTGTAGCTGTCGGCGATTGCCAGGATGCGCGCGCCCAGGCTGATGCTGGCATCCTGTAGTCGTGCAGGATAGCCGCTGCCGTCCAGCCGCTCGTGGTGCTGTGCCACCGCATCCAGCCAGGCGGCTTCTATAATTCCGGCGCGCGCCAGCATGTCGCGGCCTTGTAGCGGATGCTGATGCATCGCGGCTTTGAGTGCGTCAGGCAGGGGGCCGTCGCATTTGTCGATTTCGCTCTGCAAAGTCAGTTGGCCGATATCCCGCGTCAATGCGGCGCAGATGAAGAGCAGCCGTTCTTCCGCCGCCACGCCTTTATGCGAGGCGATGATTTCGGCAAGTACCGCACCCATGACCTGATGCACGACGATATAAGGATTGAAGTAATCCAAATGCGGCGCCGCCAGGGCGCCGTCCAGATCCTCGTCGCAAAGGGCCTGGATAGTGGCGGCGAGTTTTTTGATGCGGGCGGGCAGGTCGATCTGCTCTGGATTTTTGATGACAGTGGTAAAGATATGCTTGAGATTCAGCATCAGCCCGCCCATCTGGTCGAACACCGGCTGGCTTTGAGGCTGGGTAGGCTGTGTCACAAGTCTGGGCTCCGGGCCGGTGTATTCGTACTCATCCGGCTCCCATGCGGCATTACGCGCAAGCAAGCGGTCGATCTGGCTGGGCAGCGTGATTGCGATTCCCTTACGCAGCAGCAGCACGCCTTTCTCGTCATAAATCGAGAACGGCAACGGCTCCCCGAGCGTGATGTCGGATGGGCGGAGTTTGATCAGGATATTTCCCTCTCAGGCACGAATGTCGCTTGGTTGATAATGTATATCCGGATAGCCATCAGGTAGGCATCTAGGAATAAATTATATCGGATAGTATCATCTGTTTTGCGCAGGGCAGTAACGCTGCTGATATTCCTTCCCACTATGGATTCTGCCCCAATTTATCTTAGAAGCTTATTTTCCGATGCATAAACGATCGCTCGCTGGCTTGGTGGCCTCGCTTGGCCTGGTTTTCTGGGCTGGCTCGGATTTTGTACGCCCAGCGTGCGCCGCGGACGCTGCAAAACCGGGTGCGACGGTGGATTCCAAATTGCCGGCCAAGGTGCAAACCCGCAGCGCCGAGGAGATTCCGGAGCAGAACAAGTTTTACGATCCGGAAAATCCCGATTATCAGAAACTGCAAAAAGCCAACGAATCGCTGGCGGGCTTCCCGCTGGACAAGAAAGGCTACGTGGACTGGATGGGCGCGTTGCGCAGCGGCTTTATCAGCCCGCGCGCCGACCTGAAGGGCAAAAGCGCCATGGATGTGCTGGATCTGGACGTGATCCTCAAGAACACCAGGGATATGCCCTACGTCAAGTTTCCGCACAAGTCGCACACCATGTGGCTGGCCTGCAGCAATTGCCACGACAAGCCTTTTATTCCCAAGGCCGGCGCCAACCAGATCAGCATGACCAAGATTTTCCAGGGCCAGTTCTGCGGCATGTGCCACGACCGGGTGGCCTTCATCACCTTTTTTTCCTGCGAGCGCTGCCATAGCGTGCCTCACGACAATACCAAGGCCTGGTGGTAAAAACCGTTAAAGCATAAGCCGCATGCTGCCGTTAATATCACCGAGCAGAGCCCGCTTTGCTCATCTCCATGCTAAAACTCCGCGGCAGCTTATCCCTGCCGCTTTTTTATCCCGGATTGCCAGACGCAGCCTCCTGCACCAACATGAGGCGCGCCTGGCAGGCAGGCACCATATCTACGCAAGCCGGACTGCTTCAGCGCCCGCACGAGTATTCTTGTAAATCATGTTTATCCATTAATTACAAGGTGGTGGCGACAGTGGCACGAGGCTTGCTAGCACGGTGGCGTGACATTCGAGTCGTCAAAAACTATCCGGGTGATGCTGGTTGATGAAAATCAGGAGCGCGCCATTCCTCTCAAGCAAGTCTTGAGGGAAGCGGGCTACCAGGTGATCGCCTATATCTCCGATATGGCGGATTTGAACAAGGAGGTGGCGAAGCTGAACCCCGACGTCATCATTATCGATATCGATTCGCCGAGCCGCGATACGCTGGAGCATATCAGCCTGGCGGGCCGCGACGATCCGCGACCCATCGTGATGTTCACGCACGACGGCGATACCGAGAAGATACGTTCGGCGACGCGGGCCGGCGTCAGCGCCTATGTGGTGGGCGGCATCAGCAACGAACGGCTGAAGCCCATCATGGATGCCGCGCTGGCGAGATTTGACGAATACCGGGCATTACGCTTGCAACTGGATACGGCCAATAACAAGCTGGCCGAGCGCAAGGTGATCGAGCGTGCAAAAGGCATCCTGATGCAGCGCCGCAACATTAACGAGGATCAGGCATACCAGGCGCTGCGCAAGCTGGCGATGGACAGGAACGAACATCTCGGCGCAGTGGCGAGACAGGTGGTCGAAGCGGCGCAGCTGCTTAGCTAGATTCTGAAATGCGGCCCAATGGCGGGCTGTATTTTGCAGTAAACGACGGGGCATTGTGGCCCTCCCGGACAAAGGCGTCCATTCTTGAGCGGATTTTTGATTCGCGGGAATGGGCGCCTTTTTGTTTTCAGGTTTTCAACATCGACGAAAGGAAATGCAATGAGCGATAAAGCTGATGCCGCCGCGGAAGTGGCACCGAGCAATCCGCAACGCCGCAATTTCATCAGGATGAGCGTGGCTGCGATGGGCGCATCCGCGATGATGGGGCTGGTGCCGGAAAAAGTGCGCTCTTCGGCCTGGGCGGCCGGCAAGGATGCGCCGGAAAAAACCGAGGTGAAGATTGGCTTCATCCCCTTGACCGATTGCGCCCCCATCGTGGTCGCCGCCGAAATGGGCTTCGACAAGAAGTACGGCATCAAGATCACGCCGTCCAAGGAGGCTTCCTGGGCTGGCGTGCGCGACAAGGTGGTCAACGGCGAACTCGACGCGGCGCATGTGCTGTACGGGCTCGTCTATGGCGTGCAGCAGGGCATCGGCGGCCCGCAGAAGGACATGGCGGTGCTGATGGCGCTGAACCATAACGGTCAGGGTATTACGCTCTCGAACCAGGTCAAGGATAGGGGCGTGGTGGACGGCGCCAGCCTCAAGCGCCTGATCGACAACGAGAACCGCGACTATACCTTTGCCCAGACCTTCCCCACCGGAACCCACGCGATGTGGCTGTATTACTGGCTGGCCGCGTACGGCATCAACCCGCTGAAGGACGTCAAAACCATCGTCGTGCCGCCGCCGCAAATGGTTGCCAATATGCGCGTCGGCAATATGGATGGTTTCTGCGTGGGCGAACCGTGGAATGCGCGCGCCATTTACGACAAGATCGGGTTTAGCGTGGCCACCTCTCAGGATATCTGGGTGGATCATCCGGAAAAGGTGCTGGGTACCACCGCCGACTTCGTGCAGAAGCATCCCAACACCGCCCGCGCGATGATCATGGCGGTGCTGGATGCCTGCCGCTTCATTGAAACGGCTACCAACCGGGCTCAAGTGGCCAAGCTGATCAGCAGCAAGTCCTACGTTAATGCGCCGGAAGAAGTGATCGCCGGCCGTTTCGTCGGCCATTACGAAAACGGCTTGGGCAAGAAATGGGAGGACCCCAACTACATGAAGTTCTTCGAGGACGGCAAAGTCAATTTCCCCTACCTCTCGGACGGCATGTGGTTCCTCACCCAGCATAAGCGCTGGGGCCTGCTCAAGTCCGATCCGGACTATCTGGCCGTGGCCAGGAAGGTCAACCAGGTCGAGCTTTACACCGAGGCCGCCACGCAGTTGAAAGTGCCGGTGCCGAAAGACCCGATGCGCAGTTCCAGGATGATCGACGGCGTGGTGTGGGATGGCAAGGACCCGAAGGCCTATGCCGCCGGATTCAAGATCAAGGCGTAAATGCATGCCGCTAAATCAAAGGAGTCAATGATGAGTAATGTCGTCGCGTTGAAGCATACGGAATCCGAGTCCCTCCCTGCTGAAAAATCGCAGGCCGAGGCTGCTGCCGAACCGGCGCAAACGGAAGCCGCGGCGCCGGCAGCAACGGGATACCGGCGCGCCCAAGCTCCGGAATGGGGGCTGACGTTATTGCGCCGCGGTATTCCGATGCTGGTCGGTATCGTGTTGTCCATCGGCCTGTGGGCGCTGGTGGCAAAACAGGCGGGCAACTTGCCGGGCCCGGCCAAGACCTGGGAATCGGCCAAAGTGGTGTTTGCCCATCCGTTCTACCGCAACGGGCCCAACGATCAAGGCATAGGATGGAATGTGCTGAACTCGCTGTCGCGTGTCGGCATCGGTTTCGGCATGGCGGCACTGATCGGTATTCCGCTGGGTTTCGCACTGGGACGTTTTCGCGTGCTGGGCGACATGGCGGCGCCGGTGATCGGCATCTTGCGGCCGGTGTCGCCATTGGCCTGGCTGCCGATCGGCCTCTTGGTGTTCAAGGCGGCCAATCCTGCGGCAATCTGGGTGATTTTCATCTCCAGCATCTGGCCGATGGTGCTCAACACCGCCACCGGCGTGCAGCGCATTCCGCAGGATTACCTCAACGTGGCGCACGTGCTCAATCTGTCGGAATGGAAGGTGTTCACCAAAATCCTGTTTCCTTCGGTGCTGCCGCATGTGCTGACCGGCGTGCGTTTGTCGATCGGCGTGGCATGGTTGGTGATCGTCGCCGCGGAAATGCTGACCGGCGGCGTGGGTATCGGTTTCTGGGTATGGGATGAATGGAACAACCTCAACGTCGAGCACATCATCATCGCCATCTTCGTGGTCGGCATCATCGGTCTGGCACTGGAGCAAATGCTGCTGCTGTTGGCCAGCCGTTTCCGCAGCGAATAAGGGAGTATCAATCATGGAAAAGACGGAAAAATACCTACAGATCGAAAACGTGAGCATGGTGTTCGACACCAAGCGCGGCCGCTTCAAAGCCTTGCAGGACATCAACCTCACCATCAATCGCGGGGAGTTCGTTTCGGTGATCGGTCACTCGGGCTGCGGCAAATCCACCGTGCTCAATCTCATTGCCGGCCTGCTGGCGCCGGCCGATGGCGTGATGCTGTGCGCAGGGCGTGAAATTGCCGGGCCGGGGCCGGAGCGCGCGGTGGTGTTCCAGAACCACTCGCTGCTGCCGTGGCTCACCTGCTTCGACAACGTGTACTTGGCGGTGGAGCGGGTGTTTGCCGACAAGGAAAGCAAGGCCAAGTTGTCCGAACGCACCAGGGCCGCCCTCGCGCTGGTGGGTCTGACGCACGCGGAACTCAAGTATCCGGGCGAAATTTCCGGCGGCATGAAGCAGCGCGTAGGCATTGCCCGGGCGCTGGCGATGGAGCCTAAGGTGCTGCTGCTGGACGAGCCGTTCGGCGCGCTGGATGCGCTGACCCGCGCCAATTTGCAGGACGAGCTGATGAAAATCGTCACCGCGACCCAAAGCACGGTGGTGATGGTCACCCATGATGTGGATGAGGCGGTGCTGCTGTCCGACCGCATCGTGATGATGACCAACGGCCCGGCCGCGACCATAGGTGAAATCCTGGAGGTGAACCTGCCGCGTCCGCGCGAGCGTCTCAAGCTGGCGGAGAACCGGCATTACAACAAACTGCGTAGCGAAGTGCTCACGTTCCTGTACGAACGCCACGCACACAAACTTGCCGCTTAACTTGAATTTTAACTAACGGGGAATTACAAATGAAGCATACGAGAACCACTCTCGCTGCAGCCATGTTACTGAGCGCCATGCCGGCATTAGCTGAAGAAGCACCGGTTGCCGCCGCGCCTGCGGACTACACATTGCTGGATTCCATCAAGAGCGGCAAGCCGATGACCAGTTTCCGGCTGCGTTACGAGAAGGTCGGGCAGGATGGCTTGGGGCCGGCGGGCACGTCGGCAGCCAATAACGATCTCAAGG
>NZ_DASXVH010000072.1:0-3968 GCF_036504375.1 Novimethylophilus sp. | reverse complement strand
GATGCCACAGTTCTTCGCAGGCTTGTTGCCAACGTGGGATTCCGCGCTGCTGTCCTTCGGTTTGCTCGGCGGCATTGCGATTCTGTCCGCACTGTATCCGGCCAGTCGAGCGGCCGCCGTGGATCCGATTGAAGCGCTGCGTTATGAGGCTGGAAGCTGATGCTATTCGAAATCCTGCGGCAATCCTGGATCACCTTGCGTCGCAGTCCGCTACGCAGCTTCCTGACCATGCTCGGCATCGCCTGGGGCATCGTCTCTGTAGCGCTGCTGCTTGCGTACGGGAGCAGCTTCCGAAGTGTTTTGCTGACCAGCTTTCTCGCATTCGGCAAGGGAGCAATCATCTGCTGGCCCGGGCAGACCAGCGAACAGGCGGGCGGCGAGCGCGCTGGCCGGCGCATCCGTTTTGAGCAGGCGGATGTCGATGCCGTGCTGCAGGAAGGTTCGTACATTAAACATGCCTGCCTGGAAACGGTGAAAGGCCAGGCAATTTTTTACGGGGAGCGCATGGCCGACGAGAACGTGCGCGGCGTTTGTCCGGAATACGGCGATATGCGCAACGAAGTGGCAGCTGAGGGCCGTTGGATCAGCGCTGAGGATTATCGCGAGCGCCGGCGTGTCGTTTTCCTGGGCAATCGTCTTAAAGACAAGCTTTTCAGCGGACGTCAGGCGGTCGGCGAAACCATTGTGATCGGAGGCTTACGATTCACTGTCATCGGCGTCATGGATTTCAAGATGCAGATGAGCAATTACTTCTCGAGCGACGACAATTCGGCATTCATTCCATACACGACGGCTGGCGATTTATGGGACAACCGCTACGGTGCTGTGATGGTGGTGGAATCCGTCTTTGGCAAGTTTGAACCACAGGCCAAGCAGCAGGTAATGCAGGCAATCGGGAAGCGTCAACGTTTCTCGCCCTCCGATCAGCGCGCCATACGGATGTTCGGGCGGGAGCAGTTTCGTCCCGTGATCGACGGCCTCACCATTGGATTGCAGGTTTTGTTGACCTTCATTGGAACGCTGACGTTAGGGATCGGTGGGGTCGGGGTCATGAACATCATGCTGGTTACAGTAGATGAGCGCATCCGTGAAATCGGATTGCGCCGGGCTCTCGGCGCACGCAAGCTCCACATCAAACTACAGTTTATTGCAGAGGCGCTGGCCATCACGTTGACAGGTGGTTTCTGCGGCATTATCGTGGCGTACGGACTTGCCGCCGTCGTGGGTACGATTCCGATGCTCGGGCCTATGTACAAGCAGACCAGCGGCCAAGGTGACATCCATCTGGTGATTTCCCTCAGCACTGTCGCGATATCGGCAGCCATTCTCGCGGTGGTCGGGGTGCTGAGCGGGTTGATGCCGGCCATCAAAGCTTCGCGACTGGATCCCACCGAAGCCCTGCGCTACGAATAACTATTACGTCCAGCCCTCATCCCAGGGCAGTGGCAGCTGTACGGCCTGCCATCGGCGGCTGCGTCTTTCGAGCGACTTGGCCTCCATATCGCGGCCCCACGCCTGTAGCATCCAGACCCGCTCGCGAGCATAGCGATTCAGCGTGCGGTAGTCTTCCTTGATCTCGGCCGCGGCGGAAATCGTCTCCATCACCTCAAAGGCTTCCGCGATGCGGCCTTCGAACTGCGTGAAAGAGATGATATGCCGTGCCAGCTCGCAGGCCAGTTCCCACGATTCCGGACGAGAGAGCGTCCAGCGCAGAGCATGATAGAGGTCCGGAATCATCCCAGCCGTTACGGGTTGCCGGCTGGCAGCTTCCGCGTGCCGCGTGCGCAATTCATCAGGGATCAGCGCCTGATCGATCACAAATTGCGGCAAGGCACAGCGAAAGGAATCTATGTTCAGGACCTGTGCGGGGGCTGGAATGCCGTCGATTTCCTGTCCAGCCAGTTCCCCCGCCAGCGACAACGGAAAGCCTGCCGGCGAGCACGCAGCCATTGCGGAAACGATTTCTCCACTGAATTTTTCCAGATGCTTCGGTGCGTCTAGTTTTGCGCCCGGCGCCCCGGGCATCAGGCGCGGCATACGCGTCGTAATCAGCGTGGAGCTTTTTCCCGCCGTAACAAGTTTAGATTTGCGTAGAACATGATCCAGCACCAGCAGATAGCGCTTCCACTCGAAAATGGTCGCCAGCTCATAGAGGTTGTTCTCGGTGTCGCCATCCATTCGATGCCGCATCTGGAGGCCAATCTCGCCGGCCAGTTCCATCGGCGGACGCTCTCCCGAGTAGAGCCAGATCACGCCATCGAACTCCTTGGCGAATCGGTTCGCGAATTCGCAAGCCAGCGCCGTTTTCCCGCTCCCCGGATTCCCGCGGATTACGGCAACGCCTGGCTTTTCCACGATGGCCGAACGCAGGATCTCCAGTTCGGCATCCCGGCCTGAGAAAGCCGGGTTGCGAGCCGGAATAAACCCAGCGTGGCTCAACAATTCGTCGGACGTCGAAGGCAGCAAATTAGATATTAGCAACGCTGGCGGTACAAACCGCGCAGCCACAAAATTAATAAGGCTTCATTCCACACCAACTGGGTGCGCGATTTGCCACACTGCAAAAAATCACCCACCCCCGGGTGCTGTATCGAAGCGTACAGTAGAGCAGATCTAAAGGACTTAATATCTTTTTGACTTTGGCAACAAAGCTGCACTAAGGAAAGTCACTTACTAAGTCTTCATTGACTTAAGCATCCCCGCGGGAGGGACCCAGCCCTCCCGCAGCCCCTCTAAGTAAAGCCCCGGTTCCCAGACCGGGGCTTCACTCTTTTGCGAGCCTTCAAAGACCCGTTTAAGGACCTGCCGGAGTGCGCGGGCCAACCTTCGTCATATCGATCTGGCGAAAGCCAAGTTTCAGCGCCGGACTCGTCGGTTTCAGGCGGAAATCGAAGTTGGATGCGTTGACGAATTGTGGGTCGGCAATCTGCGAGGTCTTATCCTGGCCCCCAGCCTTCCATTCGTCGAAAGTCTTCCCCGCAAAACGGATATTTGAGGAACGGGTATCGAAATACGTGTTGCCGTTCATCTTGAACTGATCTCCTGTCCAGTTGCTGCCCAGCAGACGGCCTTGACCGAAATACACGATATTGCGTTCAAAGATAAACGAGACGTGGGTTTCGACACGCGTGCGCATCAACTGATTCTCGCGGTTGAATGCAAACACGTTATTGCGTACGATATTCTCTCGCCCGTAATGCTGATGAAATCCTGCGCTCTTGCAGTTGTAGACGATGTTGTTCTCGATCAGCATTTCCGTCGAGCCCTCATCCGGATAAATCCCCCAGCCACCATAGGTGAACGAGGAGATATCGTGAATCAGGTTGTTGCGGATGATCGTCCCCGGCTGCATCCCTAGTGTGTAGATGCCGCCCATGTCGCTCAGAATTTCCTTGCCGATATTGTGCAGGTGATTGAAGGCGATCAGGTTGCCTTTGGATTGATTGAGTCCGTAGCCCCATGTCCAGCCCACCGAAATGGCTGTGTAGAAAAGGTCGTGCACGTGGTTGTGCACGATCTGATTGCGTCCGCTCTGTAAAACCCAGATGCCGACTGCCGGTGCATAGACCAGCCCGACGTCGTGAATATGATTATCAGCAATCACATTCTCGTAATTCTGCTCGGCTTCGGCTGGGAACTGCTTCGGTTCGCCGATCTTTACCCCTCCGCCACCGAGATCGAACATTTCCGACGAGAGAACATGGTTGCGCTTAGAGCCTCGGCCGAACCACACAGCATAGCCGCCTGAGTGCGCGATGGAACATTTTTCGATCTTGCAGTCCAGTGCGCCGATGCCCTCAATCGCAGCTCCGGCAGGAACGGCGGCCTGCGTATCGGCATAACCCTTGGGTCCCATCGTCCAATCGGCATGCGCGAACTTGAGCCCGCGGAAGGTCACGTTCTTGACTGTTTCGCTTGTCTCCGGCTTGCCTTCCAGGCGGATCAGTTGCGTGATCGCAGGGGCAATT
>NZ_DASXVH010000071.1:0-3631 GCF_036504375.1 Novimethylophilus sp. | reverse complement strand
CGCCAGCCTGCTGGTAAAGAAAATGCCGCCGATGATGTGTACATCGCACGGGGGGGATATTCTTGGTTTGAATGGCGGGCCGTTGAACAGGCTCAAGCGTTGGACCATCCGGCGAACGCAGATGCTGACTATCGTCAGCCATGCCATGCGGGATCAGGCGCTGGCGCTGGGTATTGCCCCGGAGGCATTGGCAGTCATCCCGATGGGAGTGGATACCGAAACGATGTTTGCGCCTCGGCCTGACGTGAGACGCACGGAACTTGCATTGCTGTTTGTCGGACGGCTGGTCGAGAAGAAAGGCGCAGCTTATCTGCTGGTAGCCTTGCCGATGATCTTGGCTCGGTATCCGGAGGTTCGGCTCGACATTGTCGGGAGCGGGGCTGAGGAATCCAGCCTGCGGGATCTGGTGGAAAACCTCGGCATCGGTCATGCGGTGCATTTTCATGGCGCGCTCGATAATGCAGCTATTCCAGCCTTCTGTCTCCGGGCAAGTATGCTGATCATGCCGTCGCTAACGACTGTACAAGGGGACCAGGAAGGACTTGGTTTGGTGCTGGTTGAGGCTTTGGCTTGCGAGTGCCCGGTGATTGCGTCAAGTTTGCCGGCCATTCGGGATGTGGTTATCCACCAGCGCACTGGCTGGTTGGTGCCGGAAAGAAACGCCATTGCGATTGCCGATGCTGTGATTAAACTGTTGGGTAACCCCGGGCTGCGCAGGAACCTGGCCGTGGAAGGGCGTAGCCACGTTAAAGCTAATTTTGATTGGATTGGCGTTGCCGCACGATACGGCGCCTTGATTCAAGCATTAAGCCAATCACCCGCCTATCATGAATAGTTGCGCGATTGTTCTCAACTACCGTAATGCAGAGCGCACCGAGGCATGTCTGCGGTCGCTCGTCGGGCAGGGTATAGGGGCGGTGCTGGTGGTGGATAACTCGGCCGATGTCCGGGCGGCCGGCGAACTAGGCGCTGCAATACAACGCCTGCAAGAGAACCTGGCCGATTTCGATTTGCATGTACTTACTCCTGCCGGCAATCTCGGCTTCGCGCGTGGTGTCAATGCTGCGCTGGAGGACGAGCGCGCCAAAGCTTATGACATTTTTCTGCTCATCAATAACGATGCGACCGCAGCGCCCGGCATGGCCGGCAAGCTGAAAGCGGCCATGGGCGATCATCATGCGGCCATTGCGTTACCCAGCGTGAGGTCAGCCGATGGTTTGCCACAGCCGACATTGTGGTATCAGCGCTACTCCGGCCTGATGACGGCGCAGCCGTTGCCCGGTTCGTTCATGTTTCCGAGCGGTTGCTGCTTGATGTTTGGCACGGCATCGCTAACGGCAGGAAAATTGTTCGACGAGGATTTTTTCATGTACGGCGAAGATGTTCTGCTCGGCTGGCAATTGATGCATATGGGGAAAGCGGCGTATCAGGTCGGCGAAGCGGTCGTATATCATGCCGGAAGCGCCTCATCAGGAAAAAACGGCTTGTTTTACGAATATCACACTGCCAGAGCGCACATCCTGCTGGCGCTGAAAACGTGGCATTACCGGTTGGAAATTCCGCTGCTGTTGATGGCCAAGAGCAGCGGGATGTTGCTGCGCGCAGTATGGCGCAGCCTGCGATGGAGAAGCGCTACCCCGGTGCTGGCCTTTCTGCTGGCCTGGCTGCCATTGAATATCCGCCCCGATCATGGAAAACGGCCGGATTAAAGTCTGGCTGCCCGCCATTCGGGCCGGCTCCGGAGCGGACGTATTTACCCGGCGGCTTGCGCAGGCGCTGGAACGGCATGACATCGTGGCGCATATCACCTGGTTCACCAAATATGACGAACTGATGCCGTTGCGCTTGATGCAGGCTGTTCCTCCTCCCGGCACGGACATCGTGCTTGCCAATAGCTGGAGTGGGTATGCCTTCAAGCGTGCTAGGTTGCCCCTGATTGTCACCGTGCATCACGCGATCTTCGAGCCTGAACTCGATGTTTACAAAAGCTGTGGGCAAAGGCTTTATCACCGTTATGTTGCCGAGCCACGAGAGTTGCGCTCACTACGTGCTGCAGATGCCGTTACCGCCGTCAGCGCTTATGTCGCCGACCGTATCCGGGCAAGGTATGGTATCGAGGAGATTGAAGTCATTTACAACTGGGTGGATACCGACAAATTTTGTCCGGCGCAACAACTCGACCGGGAACAAGGGATGTTCCGCCTGCTATTCGTTGGTAAAACCACGCGGCTCAAGGGCGCCGATTTGCTTGCGCCCATCATGCGCATGCTGGGTCCGGATTTCGAGTTGCGTGTGACGGCTACCGAGGAGGAATGCCGCCTGCTGAATTTTCCATCCAACGTGTATCCGGTTGGCAGGCTATCCGAAGACAGCTTGATCCGCGCCTATCAGGAATGTGACTCGGTACTATTGCCTTCGCGCGCCGAAGGTTTTGGCTATGCAGCATTGGAGGCCATGGCATGCGGCAAACCGGTCATTGCCAGCAATAATACGGCACTGCCGGAAATCGTCGCAGATGGCTTCACCGGCATCCTTTGTAATATAAACGATGTTGAGGCTTTCGCAGTTGCTTGCAGGTTGCTTGCTGACGATTCTAGGCTTTTATCAATGGGTAGCGCGGGGCGTAAGTGTGCTGTGCAACAATTTTCATGGTCAACGGTAGCCGCTAATTATTGTACGTTGATTCAGCGGCTTGTTGTGTATTAGCGCAAACACAGGAAAAAGACGGTAAGCGTTGATCTGGCAAAAAGCCTCGCAGCTGAATGTGAGTGACCAATTTTGATAATGAGTTTGAGTCGCGGCAGGTATCGTTCCGAGGCAATCGACCGCGTACCCTGGTCCATCTTTCTTTACATTGGCGTGTATAGGCTGGAGAGATGGCTGACACCTGTGCGAAGACATGGTGGACACGTTAGCTTGCCGCAGACGTCGAGTTAAGGTCAATGGTGAAGCAGCGATGATGGGCAAAGAATACGTCGAAGACCCCATCTTCCCTAGGACGCGGGCGGATCGCGACGTCGTGCCCGTGCAGGGCGCTTGATACCTTGAACTTGTGTCCCAGGAAGCGAAGTTCTCCGTTCCACTTCACCCTGACGATTTGGTCATCCAGGCCGTATTCAAGCGCTGGCAGAGCCTCTGGAAAGGCTCGGGGACTAGGCTGATAACGGCCGGGGTCTGCATTTGAATGGCCTCATGCGGCCGCTCGTGGTTGTAGACACGGCGCCAGCGGTCAAAAGCGGACTGGGCATGTTCAAGATCGTCAAAGCTCCGACCATTGAGGACTTCGGCCTTGGGCGAACGATGGAACCGCTCTTCCTTGCCGTTGGTTTGCGGATGATAGGGACGACTATGGCTGATGCGGATGCCCAGGCGAATCAACCACAACCCCAACCCGGTCACCTGTCCCGGCTGGCCCGGCGATCCCCAGGGAGCACCGTTATCGAAGTTCATCCGGGCAGGCAGCCCATAACGACGGAAGGTGGCTTCCAGATGGGCCTGCACAGTATCTGATCGGGTGTTGTCACAGGCTTGCAGCACCAAGCTGAAACGCGAGTGATCATCAAGCACCGTCAGGGGAGAACAGCGGCCGTGAAGGGTGTCAAAGTAGCCCTTGAAATCGGCTTGCCAGAGC